>CAMCRT010000044.1 GCA_945877355.1 uncultured Mitsuokella sp.
CAGCGACTTTACGAGGCTCTCCTTCTGCTTCTTGGAGAGCTTCTTCTTTTTGCCCTCCTTTGTCTCGTAGCTCTTGCCCGACTCCGCCACTAGGGTGGTCTCGATGAGGGGCTTTATGGGCTTTACGATGGTCTTTGGGGTGATGCCGTTCGACCTGTTGTATTCCTGCTGGATGGTGCGGCGGCGCTCTGTCTCGTCCATGGCCCGCTTCATGGAGTCGGTGATGCGGTCTGCATAGAGGATGACCCGGCCCTCCGCATTTCTCGCGGCGCGGCCGATGATCTGGATGAGGGAGGTATCGGAGCGCAGGAAGCCCTCCTTGTCCGCGTCCAGGATGGCGATGAGGGACACCTCTGGCATGTCGAGGCCTTCGCGGAGCAGGTTGATGCCCACCAGCACGTCGAACTCTCCGGCCCGGAGGTCGTGGATGATCTCCGCCCGCTCGATGGTGGCAATGTCCGAGTGGAGGTAGCGCACCTTCACGCCTGCCTCCTTGAAGTACTCCGTCAGGTTCTCCGCCATCTTCTTCGTGAGGGTCGTGACGAGGACCCGCTCGTGCTTTTCGATGCGATCGTGGATCTCTGAGAGCAGGTCGTCGATCTGCCCCTCGATGGGCCGCACCTCCACGATGGGGTCCAGGAGGCCCGTGGGGCGAATGACCTGCTGGGCCACCTGCTGGGCCTGGCTGAGCTCGTATTTCCCCGGTGTCGCCGACACGTAGACGATCTGATTGATGCGCGCAGCGAACTCCTCGAAGGTCAGGGGCCGATTGTCGAAGGCGGAGGGCAGGCGGAAGCCATTGTCCACCAAGGAGACCTTCCGGCTGCGGTCGCCGGCGTACATGGCGTGGATCTGGGGCAGCGTCACGTGGCTCTCGTCGATGACGATGAGGAAGTCCTCCGGGAAATAGTCGAGGAGCGTGTAGGGTGCCTCCCCCGGGGCCCGGTGCGTCAGATGCCTCGAGTAGTTCTCGATGCCGGAGCAATAGCCCATCTCCTGCATCATCTCCAGGTCGTAGCGGGTGCGCTGGCCGATGCGCTGGGCCTCCAGGAGCTTGCCCTCCTCGGTGAATTTCTTTTCCTGGACCTCCAACTCCTCCTCGATGGCCTTCATGGCGATCTTCATGTCCTCGTCCTCCGTGACATAGTGGGAGGCCGGGAACACCATGGAGTGGGTGCGCTCCCCGTAGATCTCCCCCGTGGTCACGTCGAACTCCACAATGCGGTCCACCTCGTCGCCAAAGAGCTCGATGCGCACCGCCCGGCTGTTGTAGCCCGCGGGGTAGATCTCGATGACATCCCCCCGCACCCGGAACTTGCCCCGGTCAAAGGCAATGTCGTTGCGTTCATAGCGGATGGAGACGAGCTTTTTCAAAATCTCATCCCGGCTCACCTCCTGCCCCTTATGGAGGGACAGCACCATCTCATGGTAGCTCTCCGGCGAGCCCAGGCCGTAGATACAGGACACGGAGGCCACGATGATGCAGTCCCGCCGCTCGAAAAGGGAGCAGGTGGCGCTGTGGCGCAGCTCATCGATTTCGTCGTTTATTGAGGCGTCCTTTTCGATGTAGGTGTCCGTCTGGGCGATATAGGCCTCTGGCTGGTAGTAGT
Organism: uncultured Mitsuokella sp.; assembly: GCA_945877355.1. Classification (GTDB taxonomy): domain Bacteria; phylum Bacillota; class Negativicutes; order Selenomonadales; family Selenomonadaceae; genus AWVT01. Next base: position 1,611 of record CAMCRT010000044.1, read on the forward strand.
CGTAGTAGCTGACGAAGTAGCCCACATAGTTCTCCGGGAAAAAGGCCTTGAACTCACTGGCCAGCTGGGCGGCCAGCGTCTTGTTGTGGGCGATGACGAGGGTGGGCCTCTGGACCTTCTCGATCATCTTGGCTATTGTGTAGGTCTTGCCCGTGCCCGTGGCCCCCAGGAGCACCTGGGCCGTCATGCCGTTCTCGATGCCCGCGGCCAGGTCCTCTATCGCCTTGGGCTGGTCTCCCATGGGCTCGAAGGGCGCCACCACGTGGAAGGGCTTCTCCTCCGCAAATTTCATCGTATTGAGCTTGGGAACCATGCCCATAGTCTTGCCTCCTTATATTCCAAAAGAGCCCTCTCCATTCGAGAAGGCTCTTCCATATCTCATTTTTGTTCTTTAGTTTTTCAGCTTCTCGACTTCCTCAGCCGTCAGGATCCACTCGATGCGCACATCCCTTTTCTGGTTCAGGTCGAGGAACTCGCCCTTCGTGGTCTCCACCACTGGCAGCGACGCGATGCGGGATTCATCCATGTAGACGATGCGGCCGCTGTCTCCCGTGGAGAGGCGGACCCAGTTGCCGTTCAGCGCGTGGCACACATTGCGGATGAAGAGCACGCCGTACTCCGTATCGAAGCGCCCCGCGAGGATATCGTCATTGATGATGGAGAAGATATCAAAGGGCGAGCTGCGCTTCGCATAGGCCCTGTCCGCCGCCATGGCATCGTAGACATCCAGGATGCCGAGAATGCGCCCAAAGGCGGAAATCTGCGCCGCCTGAATGTGATAGGGATAGCCGGAGCCATCGTTGCGCTCATGATGCTGGAGCACGCCGTAGAGCACATTCTGGTTCGTGGCGAGAGGCGTCTTCAGGAGCATCTCATAGCCGAACTTCGGATGGTTCATGACGATGCCGAACTCCGTCGGGGTCAGACGGCCCCGCTTGTTGAGGATCGCATCGGAGATGCGCAGCTTGCCGGAGTCGTGGAAGAGAGCCGCCGTGATGAGGTCGCGCCGGCTGACCGCATCGTAGTGGAGCCAGCGGGCCATGAGACCTGCGAGAATCGCCACGCCGAGATTGTGATGGACGACGTACTTTCCCTTGCGGGTCATGTTATGGCTCTGGGAGACGGCCTTTGCACCGTCGCAGAGGGTGTAGAAGGTCTTCTTCTGGAAGAGCCCGTCGAGATCCGCCATATCGAAGCTGCCCTTGTCCCGCATGTCGGTCAGCATCTTTTCCAGGGTCTTGTACGTCTCATCGTAGATGCCGATGTAGGAGCTGTCCAGCAGCACATCCTTTTCCGACCGGGGCACTGCAGGAGCTGGCGGGTTCGGCATAGGTGCAGGGGTAGGTGCCGCCGGCGGCGGGGGTGCGGATACCTCAGGCTCCTCCTCTGCCTCCGCCTCATCCTTTGACCAGACCTCGACAGAGAACACCTCTTTAGCATTGAGCATGGCAATCATCGCATTGTCGAGGGTTGTCCCCGCCTGGACGAGCACGCTGGCATCGTTTCCAATGACATCCTTGCCTATCGTCATGCCTGGACGCAGGTCACTGACTGAATACGCCTTTAACATAATCCTTTCCTCCTAAGCGATGCCGCGCGGGACGCCAATCCATTCGCGGCTACGAAAGCCGCTTCGTCACCACGCCACTATAATCCATTCTAGTGTTTTTGACTATAATATATTTCTGATGTTTATATTTGACATTGAATCGTCTTTCCCTGCCTAGTCAAGAATTATTTTTTTCAGCAACCTGCCAGATATACCAAAATATGCCAAAAAGAAAAATCCCAAAGGGCGGAAACGCCCTTCGGGACTACTTTCTTCAGGTATGCGATTACTTCAGTGCGTCGCCGAGCTTTGCGTTCGTGTTGCGTGCAGCCTGGACGCTCTCCTCGAACTTCGCCTTCTCGTCACCCTCGAGGTCGAGCTCGATGATCTTCTCGCAGCCGCCCTTGCCGAGGATGACAGGAACGCCGATGCAGAGATCCTTCTCGCCATACTCGCCATCGAGATAGACGCAGCAGGGGATTGTCTTCTTGGCATCGAGTGCGATGGCCTCGACCATGGCAGCAGCAGCTGCGCCCGGAGCCATCCATGCGGACGTGCCGAGGAGCTTCGTCAGCGTTGCACCGCCCACCTTCGTGTTGGCAACCACGTCGTCGAGGACGTCCTTCTTGAGGAGCTTCGTCACAGGGATGCCGCGGAGCGTTGCGAGGCTGACGAGAGGAACCATCGTCTTGTCGCTGTGGCCGCCGATGACCATGCCGTCCACGTCAGTCGGCGTTGCAGGATAGCCGTTCTCCGTCAGGGCCTTTGCGAGGAAATAACGGAAGCGGCTGGAGTCGAGCATACCGCCCTGACCGAGGATGCGGTTGCGCGGGAGCTTCGTGTCCTTCAGCGTGAGGAACGTCATGGCATCCATCGGGTTGGAGATGATGATGAAGTAGGCATCCGGCGAGAACTTCAGGGCCTGATCCACAACGCTCTTGACGATCTTTGCGTTGACGCCGATGAGATCCTCACGGCTCATGCCCGGCTTTCTCGGCATGCCGCTCGTGACGACGACGACATCGGAGCCAGCCGTCGGAGCGTAGCCGTTCGGATCGTTCGGCTCTGCCGTGACGCCAGAGACCGTCGTGTCGAAGTTCAGCATGTGAGCCGTCTGCATGATGTCCATGGCCTTGCCCTGGGGAACGCCGTCCTTGATATCCACGAGGACGACCTCGCTGCAGAAGCGTTTCGTCGCAAGGACATTCGCTACGGTTGCACCGACATTACCTGCACCAACAACTGTTACCTTCATAGTAAATTGCCTCCTTAAAATTAGAACGCACCCGGAATTGGGTACATTCGGAATGCCATGAGTATACATGAGGGTTATGATGTTTTACGCGATAATTATAGCAAAATCGCACGCAAATTGCAATTCATTTTCTCAAAAATTTGACAAAAATTCACGCTTTATCCACGAGTGACGGACACTCCCAATAGAAAAGGAGAGACGGCCAGGCCGCCTCCCCCGGATGGTTTGTAGGGATATTACGACTGTTCCTCGAACATGTCCTTGCCGACGCCGCAGAGCGGGCAGACGAAATCGTCCGGCAGATCCGCAAAGGGCACGCCCGGCGCGAGATCGTAGTCGGGATCTCCCTTTGCCTCATCATAAATCCAGCCGCAAACTGTGCAAACCCAGACCTTCATGTAAAAAGCCTCCTTTAAAATTGAGATACATTTCCTAGCGGCTTATGCCGCCCAAGGCGGAAAACCGCCTGCTATATTCTATACGAAGAAAGAACCTGGCCTGCCCACAGAAGCAGACTTCGGCGATTCCTCGTCAAGAATCATTATTCGACAGGTGCTATTTCTTTTCCTGCTAGATTTTTCTCTGCCCGGAAAAAATTATAGACCGCCTCTGCCGCCGTCCTCGTCATGCCGGGAGCCTCGGCGAGCTCCTCCGGCCCCGCCGCCTTGATCTTTGCGATGGTGCCGAAGTGGCTTCGGAGGGCCTCCCGACGCTTCGGGCCAATGCCGTCGATGTGATCGAGGACGGAGACGAGATTACGCTTGCCCCGGAGATTCCGATGGTAGGTGATGGCGAAGCGGTGGGCCTCGTCGCGAATGCGCTGGATGAGGTAGAGGGCCGGGCTCGTGCGGGGGAGCTCCACCGGCTCGCTCTCCCCCTCCTTGAAGATGAGCTCGAACTGCTTCGCGAGACCCACAACGGGCACATCCTTATGGCCGCCGGGCCCCCGGATGATCTCGAGGGCCGAGGAGAGCTGCCCCTTGCCACCGTCGATGACGATGAGGTCCGGCAGCTCCTCCTCCGGCAGCCCCACGTAGCGGCGGGTCGTGACCTCCCGCATGGAGAGGAAGTCATCCGGCTTCCCCTCGGTGGAGCGTATCTTGAACCGGCGGTAATCGGACTTCTTCGGCAGGCCCCCCTCGAACACCACCATGGAGGCCACTGTCTCGGAGCCCTGGATATGGGAGATATCGAAGCACTCCATGCGGTAGGGCTCCTCCTTCAGGCCCAGATACTGGCCCAGCTCCCGGACGGCCCCCATGGTCTGCTCGTTGGCCTCGTGGATTCTCGCCGCCTCGTCCTCCAGGTATTTCTTCGCGTTGCCCTCCGCCATCTTCACGATATCCCGCTTCGTGCCCCGCTGGGGCGTCAGGAGCTCCACCCGGCCGCCCCGGCCCTCGGATTTCTTGTCCGCCAGGAACTTCTCAAGAAGCCCCGTCTCCTCCTCCGGAAGCGGGAGGGGCAGAAGCACCTCCCGGGGGATAAAGGTGGCCCGGTGGTAATACTGCTGGAGAAAGGCCAGAAGCACCTCGGCGTCGCTTTCCTCCTCGCTGCCATTCAGCAGAAAGTGGTCGCGGCCCACCATCTTGCCGGCCCGGATAAAGAAGATCTGCACGCAGACCCCCAGGGGGGAGCGGGCGAGGCCCACAGCATCCTGGTCGCCGGAGCCCGTGACGATGCGCTGCTTCTCCGCCACCTTTCGGACGGCTGCCAGCTGGTCCCGCAGGCGGGCGGCGATTTCAAAGTGATACTGCTCTGCCGCCGCTGTCATGCGGGCCTCCAGCTCCCGCTCCACGTCCTCCGTGCGCCCCTCCAGAAAAAGCAGCACGGAGCGGATCATGGCGTCGTAGTCCGCCTTTGCCACCTTCCCCGCGCAGGGGGCGAGGCAGCGCTTGATATGGTACTCGAGGCAGGGCCGCTCCTGGAGGCGGCGGCAGGTGCGCAGGGGGAAAAGCCGCCGCAGGAGCTTCAGGCTCTCGTGGACGGCCGTCACATTCGTATAGGGGCCAAAGTAGCGGGCCCCATCGTGGCGGACCCGGCGGGTGATGTAGACCCGGGGGTATTCCTCGTTCACCGTGACCTTGACGTAGGGGTAGCTCTTATCGTCCTTGAGGCTGATGTTGTAGCGAGGCCGGTGCTTCTTGATGAGGTTGCACTCGAGGATGAGCGCCTCCACCTCGGAGCCCGTGAGGATGGTCTCGAAGTCGGCGATATGGGACACCATGGCCCGGACCTTCGGCGTATGGCTGCGGCTGGACTGGAAGTATTGCCGCACGCGATTCTTGAGGACGATGGCCTTGCCCACGTAGATGATCCGTCCCCGGTCGTCCTTCATGATATAGACGCCCGGCGAATCCGGCAAAAGCTTCAGCTTTTCTTCCACAATATCGGTCAAGGTATCCCTCCTCTGCAATGGTATATCCTTACTATACTACCTTTTCCCCTCAAAGCATTGTGATTGGGTCAATATCGATGGCGACGCTTGTGTCGAGATGTAGTCCCTGCTCCCGCAGGAAATCCTGCACAGCGGTGAGCTCCACCGTCTTTATGAGCACCACGAAGCGGTAGATCCCCCGGAACCTTGCGATGACGGCGGGGGACGGCCCCAGGATCTCCTGGCCCTGGGTCCCGGCGAAGCGGATGCGGAAAGCCTCGATGAGCCTTGTAGCCGCCGCCTTTGCCGCCTCCTCCGACTCATTTTGGTAGAGCAGCTTCACCAGGCGGCAATAGGGCGGGTAGAAGGCCTCCTTGCGGGAGGCGATCTCCCGCTGGAAAAATCCCTTGTAGTCCTGGGCGATGCCCCGCTCCACCGCGTAGTGGGTCGGGTTGTAGGTCTGGATGACCACCTCGCCCCGGGTGCCGTGGCGGCCCGCCCGGCCTGCCGTCTGGGTGATGAGCATGAAGCAGCGCTCCGCCGCCCGGAAGTCTGGCATGCCGAGGGCCGAGTCCGCGCTGATAATGCCCACAGCCGTCACATTCGGGATATCGTGCCCCTTTGCCACCATCTGGGTGCCGAGAAGGATATCGTACTCATTCCGGCGGAACTTGTCGAGGATATTCTGGTGGGCGAACTTCGTGGTGGTGGTGTCCCGGTCCATGCGGATGACCCGGGCCCGGGGAACGAGGGTCCTCAGCTCCTCCTCCAGCTTCTCCGTGCCGGAGCCAAAATAGCGGATGTACCGGCTCCCACACTTCGGGCAGACCGTGGGCACCGGCTCCCTTGTGTCGCAGTGGTGGCAGAGCAGCCGCCCGTCCTTGTGGTAGACGAGGGGCAGGCCGCAGTCCTTGCACCGGATGACCTCCCCGCAGGAGCGGCACATGACGAAGGTGGAAAAGCCCCGCCTGTTCAGCATGATGATGACCTGCTGCCCCTTGGCGATGGTGCTCTCGATGAGCTGCTGCAGGTCCCGGGAGAGGATGTGCCGGTTCCCCAGGCGGAGCTCCGCCCGCATGTCCACACAGTGCACGGCAGGGAGTGGCACGTCGCCGATGCGCCTTGTCATGGTGAGAAGCGTGAGCTTTCCCGCCTTTGCCTTGGCATAGCTCTCGAGGGACGGCGTGGCGCTCCCCAGCAGCAGCACGGCCCCGTGGAGCTTCGCCAGCTCCTCCGCCACCACCCGGGCATGGTAGCGGGGCGACTCGTCCTGCTTGTAGCTCATATCCTGCTCCTCGTCCAGGATGACGAGGCCCACCTCCTCGGCTGGGGTAAATAGGGCCGACCGGGCACCGATGATGATGCCCGCCTCCCGCCGCCGGACCCGGACCATCGCATCATTTCGCTCCGCGAGAGACAGCCCGCTGTGGACGACCACGATATCCTCCGGAAACTCCGCCTTGAAGGCCGTCACCACCTGCCCCGTCAGGGCGATTTCCGGCACGAGCACGATGACCGTGCGCCCCAGCTCCCGGGTGCGCCGGGCCAGCTCCATATAGACCCGGGTCTTGCCGCTGCCCGTGACTCCCTTCAGCAGGAAGCCACCGAACTCTCCTGCCGAAAGGGGTGCCTCTACGGCCCGGATCGCCACCTCCTGCTCCTCCGTCAGCGTGACCTCCTGCCGCGGGGCGTGGGCATCCGCATAGCTATCCCGGAGCACCCGCCGGGCCTCCAAGCGCACCAGGCCAGCCTCCTCCAGCGCGTGGACAGTGGCGAGGGACACACCCTCCTCCCGCAGGTTGGCGAGGGGCATATCCGCCACCTCCGCCAGCCGCTGCAGCAGCTTTTTCTGGGCAGGCTTCCGGGAGAAGCCCGCGAGAAGCTCCTCTGTGACCTCCGCCAGCCGGACGACGTGCTTTTCATACCGCGCCGCCTCCCGCTTCTCGGCGGTGTAGACCTTGCCGATCATCTTATACCGCAAAAGCGACGCTAGAGCCGCGTCCACCTCCACTTCCGGCAGAGCCTTCAGGAGCCCCCGCCGCTCCACAGCCCCCTCCTGCTGGAGATAGCTGTAGACCGCCCGGCAGGCCGGCATGGCGAGGATGGTCTCATTTCCCCCGGTGAGTGCCTCGTAGGCGACCTTTATCTTCACGCCGCTTTTCCCAGGCATGAAGAGGCGCATCATCTCCGCAAAGGAGCAGAGGTAGAAGTCCGAGAGCCACTTGGCCAGCTTCAGCATATTCTCAGAGAACCAGCACTCCTCGTCCACCGCCGATATGATTTCCTTCAGCTTGATATCCCCCGCCGGCTCCCCCTCCCGGACCGCGACGACGAAGCCCTCCACCTTTCGCCCGCCGAAGGGCACGAGGACACGCCAGCCCACGCCAATAAAAGCAAGCGAAGGCGGCACGATATACGTGTACGCCTTCGCTATGCTCTTGACGGGGATATTGACAAAGACATCTGCAATACGTTCCATCATGCCAATCAATGATTCTCCTTGAAATTCTCCACCTGATCCATGACTTTCTTGAATACCGACGGACTGTACTGGGGCGGGTAGCCGTTCTTGATGAGGCAGATCTTGATGTCGAATTTCAGCTGGTCCCGCACATTCTGATTGTTCAGCCAGTCGGCAAAGGAGGATTTCATATCGATAATCTCCTTGATCTTCCGGGCAAGGGCGCGGCATTTCTCATTGATGACCACGCCGTCCTGCATCCGGTCCTCCCCATATTCGAAATCCGCCTCATCTCGCTGCTGCAGCAGGATATCGTAGAAGGCCTTTTCCTCGAAGGTCAGATCCAGCTTTCGGAAGCTTTCCCGGTCAGCATTCAGCTCCTCCAAGAGCTTTTTCGCCTGCTCCATCGCGTCGCGGAGGATGGCATCCGACGTCGCCTCGTGAGTCTGGCCGGCCTCCTCCTCCGTGAGATGCTTGCGCCGCTCATGGTAGAGCGCCAGGGTCTTCTCCAGCATTTCCTGATACTTCTTCGCCGCCAGGAGGTTCGTCTTCCGATACTCGGCGATGCGCTTCCGCAGGAGCTTCACCAGCATCTCCAGCTTCGTCGCCGGCATCTTGATCTCCTCCAGAGACTTCTGGAAAGCGGGGCTGAAGATATCCTCCTCTCCCTCGCCGACGATGCTCTCCACCTTCGCATAGTGCAGGGCCTCCTCCACCATGCGCTCCACATTCCGGTTCATCACATCCGTGTCGAGATCTGTCGTGCCACTCATCTTCCGGACGAAGCCAGCAATGGCGATGAAGCATTGGGCGAGCGCCGTCTCCTCAGCCGCCAGCACCCGGGAGGGGTGGCAGATGTCAAAGGCCTGCCGCATACGCTTTACGGTCCCTAGGAAATAGGTCTTGAAGGGGACTCTCTGGGGTGCCCTCCCCTCCCCCGGCTCCAGGACGAGCATCGTCTCCCGATGAAAGACATACTCCGCCGCCTCTGAGAGCGCCTCATAGCGCCGCACCCCATCCGCCTTCGGATTCAGGAAGGGCGAGAGATCGTAGCCCTTGAAGAGCCGCTTCAGGATCTCCAGCTCCTCCCGGAAGACGAGCTTTGCCTGCTCCACATCGTCAGGCGCCGGCCCGATATGGCGGGTGCCGCCATACTCCTTCATGGCCTGGCGCATCTCGTCGTAGATGCCGATATAGTCCACCAGGAGGCCCCAATCCTTGCCGGGATAGTTGCGGTTCACCCGACTGATGGTCTGCACCAGCTGGTGTCGCTGCAGCGGCTTGTCATTGTATAGCACCGTCAGCGGCGGCGCATCGAAGCCCGTGATCCACATGTCCACCACGATGACCATGCGGAAATTCGACTTCTCCTGCTTGAAAGCCTCGGCGAGCTGCTCACTGCGCTCCTTGTTCTTCGTCCCGCCCAGCTCCTGATACAGCTCCGGCGGGTCGTTTGGCCCATTGCTGGCCACCATCGCCAGGAAGGGCAGTTTATCCAGCTCCGCCAGCTCCTCCTTCGTCGCCGTCTCCCCCTCCGGCGTGCGGCGGGGCACGAAGTAGTCCGGGTACTTCTCCTGGAAAATCTGCAGGAGCTCATAGGCGATCTTCCGGTTGGCACAGGTGATCATGGCCTTCTGCACCCGCTGGGGATCTGCGGCGCGCAACGCCTCGAAGTGGTCGTGGATATCCGCCGCCAGCCGCTCCAGCCGGGAGCGCTCCCCCAGGACGATCTCCATGGAGCTCATGGCCTTCTTGCTGGCGGCGATGTCCTCTGCCGTCGCCCCCTCGTCGGCGCAGGCCTTGTAGTAGTCCTCGATTTCCTTGACCTTCTTCTCGTCCAGCAGCACCCGGGCGATGCGGGGGATATATTTGATGGGCACCGTGATGCCATCCTCCACCGCCTGATCCATCGTATACCGATCCACGATCTCGCCGAAGGTCTGCACCGTCTCATCGATGGGCGTCCCCGTGAAGCCAACGAAGGTCGCATGGGGCAGCGCCTCCCGCAGCACCGTGGCATAGGGACGGGAGATCATCGCCTTCATATTCGCATTGGCATCCTTGCCGAACTTGATGGTCTTCGCCCGATTGATCTGCGTCCGATGGGCCTCATCGGAAAAGCAGATGATATTGCTCCGATCCGAGAGGAGGCCGATGGGGTCATCCTTGTAATCGCAAAATTTCTGGATCGTGCAGATGAAGAAGCCGCCGGCGCTGCGCGTCGTCAGCTCCTGGCGAAGATCCCGCCGGGTCTCGACCTGGCGCACCTCGCCCAGGCCGAGGAAGTCGCTGCTCCTCTGGAAGAGCTGTCCACCCTGCTTCTGCAGGTCATCCCGATCCACCTGCAGGAGGATGGTGGGCGAGCCCAGCCCCGGCACGTCGGTGCAGCGCAGGGCGAGCTGTCGGGCGAGGAACGCCATGGTATAGGTCTTGCCGCAGCCCGTGGCGCCGAAGTACGTCCCGCCCTGCCCGGAGCCCTTGGCGATGGCCTCTGCGATGGCCTTTTTCAGCCGCCGGGTGGCGAAGAACTGGGGATAGCGGCAGACCAGCTGAAATTCCTCCGGGTCGTATCTGTCATCCGGGAAATAGATATAGTCCCGAAAAATCTCCAGGAACCGGGCGGGGCGGTAGACCCCCTGCACCAGGGACAGCAGATCGCCCCGGGATGAGGTGGAGATCTCTCCCTCGTCCTCCACCCGCCGCCAGGCATAGAAATGCTGGCTGGGGGTGCGCACCGTGCCCAGCTTTGTCTTCACCCCGTCGGAGATACAGGCCAGCGGGCAGAAGTGCAGGAGATGGGGGATATCCCGCCAATAGCGATGATAGATCTGCTTCCAGGCATCCTCCACGGTGGCCCGGACATCGCTGGGATTCTTCAGCTCCAGGATGCAAAGGGGGATGCCATTGACGAAGAGCAGCACATCCGGCCGGCGATGCTGGGTCTGTCCCTGGTCCACATACTCCACCGTATACTGATTGACGACCCGGAAGAGATTCTCCTCCGCCTGGTCGAAGTCGATGAGGGCGACCGTCCGAGCCGTTCCGCCCTCCGGCGTGAAGGAGAGGCCATTCACCAGCCAGCCATAGACCTTGTGGAGGGTGGCGAACTCTGTAGCCGCGCCCACTCGCTGCACCTGCTCCACAATGCGCTCGATGTCCTCCGGCGAGAGATCCCGCTGGCTCTTCGCCAGAAAGGAGCGCAGATCGTCGAGGTACAGCACCTCCCGCTGGGAGGCCCGGGGGATGCGATCACCTGGAAGGTACGTCCAGCCCTCTTTCTCCAAATAAGCGATAAAGGCCTCCTCGAACTCTGACTCGAAGAAGCGTCCCATCTTTTCTTCGCCCATGGTCACACCTCGCTCCATTCATCCTGTGCGCCCCGCACCAAGAGGGGGCAGATCGCCCGGATCTCCTGCCGCAGCTCCTCGGCGATCCGCCGCCGCTCGATATAGCAGCGGTAAATATCCGCAATCGCCCGCTGCACCTTTATCCCCGGCAGAGGAATCTCCACCTGGCAAAGCTCCGCCCAGTCAAAGGTCTCCCGCGCCGATCCCCAGGAGTGAAACCGCGCATAGCGGTCAAACTCCGGCCGGTTGAAAAACATCATCAGATAGGCAGGTGACAGGGAATCTTCGTCTGTGGAAAACACCTCGTATGCCGAGGAAACCAAGTACCTTTCCTCTGAATCATTCAGTACGATTGTTATCTTATGTCCATTTCGTGATGTGACTGGCACATAGACAAACTGATTATGCTCCACCAGCTTGTAGTTGTCCAAGTCGACGCCCTTCATATTCGCCTTTGTCGGAATGAACTTCTTTTCGTTTGACAATCCGATGACGTGCGAAACGTCTAAGCCTTCCCCATTGCGACGGTCGCTCTGATGCAGATAGCTCCCCAGCTTCTCCCGTGGGGCGTGCTGCCGGATATCCTCCAAAAAGCCATCGCAGGTCAGCTTCAGATCCTCCAGATTGCTCTCATAGGCGGCGAGATTCTCCTTCATTCCCCGATAAATCGCCACCGCCTTTTTCTGCGCTTCCATCGAAGGTATAGGAATCGTGAGCTCTTTCAAATCGTTGTAGCTAAACTCTGGACGCTGGCTGCCAAAATTCCGGAATGTAACTTCTCGATAAAATTCCTTCCGTCGCAGGTATAGATACAAATATTCAGGGCGAATCGCCTTTTTTCCTTTTTCGTTCAAGTGAAATACGATATAGAGATGCGATACAATGCACAGTCCTTCTGTGCGATATGCGATTGATCCCAAATCCAATCTGGAAGGATTGTATACGAAATCTCCATCGTTAACAATTTTGTACGGCTTCAGATTAACACCGTTCACATTGCCCTTAGGAGATGTAAATTTCCCATCGCTATTTACGCCAACGATATACTCGCTGCCATATTCTTCTTTACGGTTATTCGCAGTAACGCGAGTTATATAGTCCCCTAATCGGTATCTTTTACTCGATTCCATAGCCGATTCCCTCGAAGGCCTCCACCAGCATTTCCCGGCTCTTTTTCTCCCGGGCGAGAAGGGTCTTCATGCGCTTTTGCACCTGCTTCATCTCCTCCGGGTAGTCGATGGCGAGGTCATGATCCACAAACTCGATGTAGTTCGAGGGGATCAGGCTGTAGCCATTTCGCTCGATTTCGTCCTTCCCCACGCTGCGGTATAGCTCCGGCCACTTGTAGTCCCTGCCGTCGGTGCCCTCCTCCTGCCACCGATGGTAGATCTCAGCGGCCCGGGCGATCTGGTTGCTATCCAGCATGACCTTTTTCTTCTGTTCCCCCTTGACGGCGTTTTTCCGCCAGGCGCGCAGATCCACGAAGAGGATCTCCCCGGAGCGATTGCGCAGATTCCGGCCGTGGTATTTGCCGCCCCGCTTATTTTCGTTCAGGACCCAGAGGGTCACGCTGATATCCGTCGTGATGAATAGCTCCCGGGGCAGGACGAGGATGGCCTCCACCTTGTCGCTTTCGATGAGGTGCTGCCGGATCGAGCGCGCGTCCGGGTCGGCGAGGGCTCCATTGGAGAGGAGAAAGCCCGCCACGCCGGAGAGGGGTCTTAGGTGGGAGAGGATATGGAGGATCCAGGCATAGTTGGCATTGCTGGCGGGCGGCACCCCGTAGTCCGTCCAGCGGGGGTCATGGGAGAGGCTGTCGTCCCACCAGCCCTTCAGGTTGAAGGGGGGATTTGCCATGATGTAGTCGAAGTACAGTCCCCGGTGCTGGTCATTCGTGAAGGTCGAGTCGCTCATGGTGCCCAGATGGTTGCTGAGCCCCCGGAGGGCCAGGTTCATCTTCGCCAGGCGCCAGGTGGCCGCCTCCTTCTCCTGCCCGTATATATTGATGCGGCTGATATCCCCCTGCTTCTTCTGCACCAGCTCCGCGCTCTGGATGAACATGCCCCCGGAGCCGCAGCAGGGGTCATAAAGCGTCCCGTCGAAGGGCTCTATGAGGGCCGCGATGAGCTGGACGGCATCGTGGGGCGTGTAGAACTCCCCCTCCTCCTTCGTGGCGTTGACGGCGAATTCCTTCAGGAAGTATTCGTAGACCCGGCCGATGAGGTCTTTTTCCGTGCCGAACTTCTTGTGGCTGATCTTGTCCACCTCATCGACCACCTTCTTGATGTCGGCGGAGGCCAGGGCCCGGGCCGTGAAGGTGCCCTTGACGAAGCAGCCCTTGAGCTGGGGCGTCATGGCCTCGATGCGCTCCAGTGCCGTATCGAGTGCCGCGTTGAGCTGGGGCGCAGGGATGTTCAGAAGGGTCTGCCACCGGGCTTCCGGCGGCAGGTTGTAGGTGCCGTCCGTGAAGGATGGATCCTCGAAGAATGCCTTCTGGATCTCGGGGTCGTCCGGGTCGAGTCCCTGGGCCTTGAGCTTTGCCCGCAGATCTCTCACGCCGTCCTCGAATTTCTCCCCGATGAAGCGCAGGAAGACGAGGGTCAGCATGAGGTCCCGCTTTTCAAAGAAGGAGCCGGAGTTCCGGGCATTCCGCAGGATATCGCGGCATTTGAATAGTACCGCATCGAGGTTCAGAATATCGTCTTTTTTCTTCTTCGCCATTGTACTTCCTAGTCATAGTCACTCAACATTCAAGCCCACATCGCCCCGGAGCTGGATGGCCTCGGCGATATGGGGTGCGCCGATATGCGCCTCCCCCGCCAGGTCCGCGATGGTTCGGGCCACCTTGATGATCCGGTCATAGGAGCGGGCGGAGAGATGGAGGCGCTGGAACGCCAGCTCCAGCATCGTCTTCGCCTCCCCCTCCACGGGGCAGAGCTCCATGAGCATGGCGTGGTTCATCTGGGCATTGCAAAAGATGCCCGCCCCGGCGAGCCGTTTGCTCTCGATGGCCCGCGCCTTCTCCACCCGGGCCCGGATGGCCGCGGAGGGCTCCGCCTTTTTCCGGGAAGACAGCTCCTGATATTTCACATGGGGCACCCGGATGTGGATGTCGATGCGGTCCAAGAGCGGCCCCGACATCTTCTGGGTGTAGCGGCGGATCTCGCTGGGGGAGCACTCGCAGGTGTGGCCGCTGGTGGCATCCCCGTGGTAGCCGCAGGGGCAGGGATTCATGGCGCAGACGAGGATCATGCTGGAGGGGAAGGTCAGCGTCGCATGGACGCGGGATATGGTCACCCGCCGGTCCTCCAGGGGCTGGCGCAGCACCTCCAGCGTCGTCTTCGAGAACTCCGGCAGCTCGTCGAGGAAAAGCACCCCATGGTGCGCGAGCGTCACCTCCCCGGGGCGAGGCACGCTGCCGCCCCCGATCATGGCTGTCTGGGAGGCCGTGTGGTGAGGGCTGCGGAAGGGCCGCTCTGTCACGAGACCGCCGCCCGGGGGCAGGAGCCCCGCGATGCTGTAGATCTTCGTGACCTCCAGTGCCTCCTCCCGGGTCAGGGCTGGGAGGATGGAGCTCATGCGGCGGGCCAGCATGGTCTTGCCGGAGCCCGGCACCCCCACCATGAGCACATTGTGGCCCCCTGCCGCCGCGATTTCGAGAGCCCGCTTCGCCTGGAACTGCCCCTGCACATCGGCAAAGTCATCAGAGAATGCCTCTGCCCGTTCTGCCGCCTGTCCCGGCACGGCAGGCACAAGGGCCGCCTCCCCCGTCAGGTGGTGTACCAGCTCCGAAAGGCTGTGGAGGGCATAGACCTTTACCCCGTCGATGAGGAGTGCCTCGTCCGCATTCTCCGCTGCCACAAAGAGCTCCGTGAGCCCCCGCTCCCGGGCAGCTATGGCCATGGGCAGCACGCCGCTCACGGGGCGGCACTTGCCGTCGAGGGAGAGCTCCGCCGCAAAGAGCGCCTTCGCGAGCGCTTCCGTGGGTAGGACGGCGTAGGCCGCCAGGAGCCCCACCGCGATGGGGAGGTCGAGGCCCGCGCTGTCCTTCCGCACCTCCGCCGGCGCCAGGTTCACCGTCACCCGCTCCTGCCGGAGCGCGATGCCGGAGTTCTTGATGGCCGTGCGCACCCGCTCCTTCGACTCCTTAACCGAGGCATCCGGGAGCCCTACGAGCTCAAAGCCCGGCAGCCCATTCGACACATCCACCTCCACATCGATGATGCGCCCATCGATGCCCAGCGTCGTCGCCCCCTGCGTCTTTGCAAACATGGCTGCCTCCCCCTTCTTTTCAAAAGGGAGCGTTACTCGAACGCTCCCTTGATATGACGTATGGTTGCCTTTTCTCCATGCACGTTCAGCTCGATGACATCGAACCGGCAGTATCGCTCCTGCAGGCGATTCTCCTGCAGATACCATCGGGCACACGTGATGATCTTCTGCTGCTTGCGATAATCCACCGCCTCGCTGGGGCGACCAAAGCGGGTCGTGCGGCGCGTCTTGACCTCCGCAAACACGAGGGTGTGATCCGCCGCCTCTGCGATGATATCAATCTCGCCCGGCGCGACGCGATAGTTGCGCTCCAGCACCCGATAGCCGCGGCGCATGAGGTATGCCGCCGCTGCCTCCTCGCCTCGGCGGCCCAGCTCCTTTGCGCCCATGGGGTCCTTTTCTCCCCCAGCAGCCCTCCCGGCCATCAGCGGCCGCCTGCCCGGGCCGCCTCGCGGCTGCGCTTCCGCTCCTTGTCGATGCGATAGATATGGGCCATGACCTCCGCCACGCTCCGGTAGAGCTCTGGTGGGATCTCCCGATCGATGTCGATGGCCATGAGCATGTTGACAAGGGTCTTGTTCTGATAAACAGGAACGGCGGCACTCTGCGCCGCCGCCATGATATTCTCCGCCGTATAGCCGCGCCCCTTCGCCACGACGCGCGGGGCCCGGTCGTTTCCCATATTGTATTTGAGCGCGACAGCCTGCTTTTCCGCTATGCTCTCCGGCGTCTGTGCCCCATTCTCCCTGTCCTTGTCCATGCTGCTTCCTCAATCCAAGGCGTAAATATCCGTATTTGCGCGTACTTTCGTAAATTTATTCCTCTTAATTATACTGTTTCCAGAAGGAAGCGTCAAGGAGAACCGCATATTTACAACATCGCCTTGTACTTCCCCCATTGTGATGGTGCTATCCCCAGCATCTCCATGGCCTTCTCTGCCGTCTCCCCCGTCGTCTTCATCAGCATGCGGATATTATCCCGCTTTTCTTCCATCCGTCCTTTTTTCTCACTAATCCGTTTCAATTTTTCCGTATATAACTCCAAAACCCTTCCGCCCATGATGTGTTTCACCCCTTCTTTCAGTTCTCGTTCACTGTCAAGGACGTAGTTTGCAATATCTTGGATTAAATCTGTCAAATCGCTATAGGCATCCATGCGCTCCTCTGGCAGAAACTTTTCCTGCAACCGTTCTGCAATTCGATCAAATTCTTCGAGAAAAGTCTCTTTCCGTCTTGTATCCTTCGCGATTTCTACGAGATCCTTTTCGTACCGCAGAATATAGAAAGGCAGAAACAGCAAGAGATTTTTCTGGAAAATTTCCTCCAACCTATACTGCTGCACGTACCGAGCCTTTGACTGATACACCGCCGTCTTGCCGCCAGGAAAATGCACATAGACATCGACGGTATCTGGCATTTCCTTTTGATTGCGTAGATAGAGGATGCCCGTATAGGGGAAATGCACATGGTAGCTCATACCCTCCCGCTCCGCACCCTCGAGGGCAATCTGCACATCATACTCGAAGACGCGGATCGCCATAGTGGGGTCATCCGTACTCTGGCATTCGATGTGGTAAAGCTTATCTCCAATGCGAAAGAGAGAATCCGTAACAATCTTCTTCCCCACCTTCAGATGCTCGTTTCGCAGCTGCTCCCCAGGCATATCCTCCGGGTAGCTCGTGCCGAACATCTCATTGAGGAAGGGGATGACCATCCACTGCATCTTCTGGATCATCGTGCGGAAGGTATCATCAAAAATCGTCCGCCTGTCCTTTCGTCTGCGCTTCTGCCCCATAGCCTATCTCCTATTCCCAACTCCGCCTTTCTTGCATCTATTATACCATGTCACCTTACAAAAAGAAAGAATGTACGCCTCACCAAAGCATGTTGACAAGGGTCTTGTTCTGATAGACAGGAACGGCGGCACTCTGCGCCGCCGCCATGATATTCTCCGCCGTATAGCCGC
>CAMCRT010000045.1 GCA_945877355.1 uncultured Mitsuokella sp.
TCATGCACTCCTAAAATTTTCACGGGTGGTCTAAATTCATGGGCCCATTATATTCTGTCCGTAGGATATTATCGTTGTATAGTCTCTTGATTGTGCTGCCTTCCAGACCTTCCCAGCGAATAACCTCATAGAGATATTTCAAAAAGCTATTCAAAACGGAATCATTGTGGCGCAGCCATACGATATTGGAATCCTGATAATATGCCTCTTCTCCAGAATATTCGACTGTTCTTCCAATACTTCCAGAAGCTGAAATCAGAATATCCCCATGTTGGGGATAGGGGTATCTCTGTTTGAAGGTTTCAAATAGCTCTCTCGGGATATAGGCATCCGGCCTACTGCCAAAGGTGCCAATCTTATAAAATGGGATGTCTCCTGTCTCTGAAGTCTGGCCTTTGAATATCCGTCTACACATAGCCACAGAGCCAAGTGCTCCTAGCTTTTTCCGTTCCCATTTCCCCGTAAATCCTGCGAATCGGCGGCGAGGTGTATTTCTTTTCTCTTTCATCCCTGCACCACCAATTCCCTTTCCAGCTTGGCGAAGGCTTCCTCTGCCTCGGCGATTTCCCGATCCATATCCGCCAGCGTCTCGGCGTAGCGCCCCGCCAGCTCCTCGAGGATATCCAGCTCCCGCGTCAAGGGATCCTTCGCAAGATCCGCCATGCGCTCCGGGATATTGTGGAACCACTTTCTTTGGCAAAGCTCATCGATTTCCGACTCCGTGAGCTTCGGATATTTCGCCAGAACCATTTGATACAGGGCGATTTCCTTTTCCGTTGCTTTTTTCTTCCTGTCCTTGATATCATTCAGCAGTTTCTTGATACCCGCCAGCACTTGCTTCTCGTAGCTGCCCTTTTCTGCCGCCTTTTCCCACTGATTCAGTGCCTTTGTATCAAAGTTCGTGCCTGCTGCATTCAAAACAGCCGCGAGAATAGAGGCTTCCGGATCCTCCGCTTCGCCTGCACCTTGCTCGATTTTCTCCTGCTTCTCGCTTTCCAGCTGCTGGATCTCCTCCCGGAGGTCATCAATTTCCTTCTGCTCCGAGGCGAAGAAACGCTCAATCATAAGTGCCATGGGCAGCAGTCTCCCCTGCCACTCGCCTGTACCTTTTTCCCCATCCGTCGTGAGGAACTCCACCTGCCGGGCAGCCTCGTAGAGCCCCTCGCTACAGATGATCTTGAGGTCACGGGCAAGGTGGGCGCTCCAGATGTCGGCGATGATCTGATAGCCGCTGTATATATCGAGATGCTTGTGCTGGGCGAGAATCTCTTTGATTTCCTCCAGCATATTCGTCTCAAGGGCCGTGAGGTTCGGATGAGCCTCGTCATTCAGCTTCTTGATGATCTCCCAGTATTTGGCGAGGTAGGCTTTGACCTCCTCGCTGAGCCGCGCCGTCTCCTCTGCCAGGTACGCGCTCTGCTCCACCTGCTCCCTGAGCTCCCAGGTCTCCTCCGTCATGGCGAGATACCCCGGACGCAGCGGACGGAACGCCGCCGCCAGCGTCTCCGGCACGGTCGCCTGCAGGACGTGAAGCCCGTCGATATTCCTCTCCGGGATGCCTCCCAGGAGATGAGCATCCACGTCCTGGGGAATCTCCACCTCGCCGCTATCCACATAGCGGGGGATATTGAGGTTCCAGTCGTTTTCCTCGATGCTCTCGAGGGAAGCGAGGGCGCTGAAGCCCGCACCTCCTGGCGGGCCACATAGGTGTCCACGATTTTCGCGATGTCCCGCTCCCGCAGCCGGTTCGTCTTGCCCTCCTTCACGAAGCCCTTCGAGGCGTCGATGAGGAGGACGGGCTCCCCCAGCTCCCGGTTTTTCTTCAGCACCAGGACGATGACGGGGATGCCCGTATTGGTGAAGAGATTCGCCGGGAGACCGATGATGGCATCGATGTGATTCTTTTCCAGGAGCTTCTGGCGGATGACCCCCTCCGCATCCCCACGGAAGAGCACTCCATGGGGCAGCACGATGCCCATGACGCCCTCGGGCCCCAGATGGTAGAGCCCATGGAGCAGGAAGGCATAGTCTCCCTTATTGGCCGGCGGCAACACGCCTGCGAAGGCGAAGCGCGGATCGGAGGCGGTGAGGTCGCTCTGGTTCCAGTCCTTCAGGGAGTAGGGCGGATTCATGACCACTGCATCGAAAAGCCGCCCCTCCCCGGGGCGAGCCGGATCATCGGGCCAGTCCTCCGCGAGGGTGTCCCCATTTCGGAAGTCCATATTCTCGGGACGGACGCCATGGAGCAGCATGTTCATGCGAGCCAGGTTGTAGGTGGCGGTGTTTTTCTCCTGGCCATAGTAGTGGAGATCCTTCCGCTCTCTCTCACCGAGATAATGCTTGATGGTGAGTAGCAGCGAGCCGGAGCCGCAGGCTGCGTCGTAGATGGACGATAGCTCGGGATTCGTCCGCGCCACGATCCGGGCGATGACATCGCTGACCTGGTGGGGCGTATAGAATTCGCCCGCCTTCTTGCCGGACTCCATGGCGAATTTGCCGATGAGGTACTCGTAGACATCGCCGATGATGTCATTTTGCTGGAGCTCCAGGACGCTGAGATCGGCGAAGAGCTCGATGAGGCTGGTGATGTTGCGGTTCCTTATATTGAGATTGGCCCCGAGGGCTGGGTCGTCCAGATTCATGGTGGAGAAGAGCCCCTGGAAGTCGTCCTGGTTCTTATTGCCCGCGATCATACGCTCAAAGGCGGCGATGCCGTCCGTCACATGGCTGAGCTCGAACCGCCCTCCATGTATCTCCTGGAGCCAGGTGTCGTAGAGGTACCGGGGCTCGATATAGTAGCCCGGATCACTCAGGAGCGACTTCGCTATCCTATCCCCCCGCTCCTCGAAGTCCTTCCGATAGGCCTCGAGGAGCTCTGCAGCCGTCCCCTCCCGCCGGGTCACAGCCCGATAGGCCGAGAGCGTCGTCTCGCTGAGGAATTTGTAGAAGAGCAGCCCCAGCATATAGTCCTTGTACCGGCTGGCATCCATAGACCCCCGCAGCTTGTTCGCCCCGTCCCAGAGCTTCGCTTCCAGTTCCTCTGATGTAATCATCTATCTTCCCTCATCCGTTGCATTCATTTGTCACCTGCAGCCACCAGACTGCGTCTCTTTCTTGTTCGACACAAAGCCCCCTATTTCCTGTAGAGCTGATAGGGTAAACGAAAAAGCCTCCCTCAGGGAGGGAGGTGGCACGCGCAGCGTGACGGAAGGAGCCCGCCCGTAGGGCGTGGCAACGGTGCCCGGTGTGGCATCCGGCTGAATTCAACAGAGAAGCATGGGAAGCCGGCTGGCCATACACGCCTTCGCCGTAACGCCCAACGTGCGGGCTCCCCCTGCCCTCCGGGCACCCCCCTCCCAGAGGGAGGCTATATTACAGCACATTGTGCAACTTAGCCGGGAGGGGCTACTCGAGAAGTCCTGCCGCAGGCTCCCTCTCCCAGAGGAAGGCTTGGTTCCTACCTTTTTTCAAAGTTTCTTCCTACGCAGGAACGCGA
This sequence comes from uncultured Mitsuokella sp., assembly GCA_945877355.1. Lineage (GTDB taxonomy): Bacteria > Bacillota > Negativicutes > Selenomonadales > Selenomonadaceae > AWVT01. The sequence goes on from CAMCRT010000045.1 coordinate 3,497, forward strand.
CTTTACGCTTCGAGTGCCTCCCTCAGGGAGGGAGGTGGCACGCGCAGCGTAACGGAAGGAGCCCGCACGTAGGACGTGGCAACGGTGCTCGGTGTGGCATCCGGCTGAATTCACCAGAGAAGCATGGGAAGCCGGTTGACCATACACGCCTTCGCCGTAACGCCCAACGTGCGGGCTCCCCCTGCCCTCCGGGCACCCCCCTCCCAGAGGGAGGCTTAGGTTCCACTATAGAAGTTTCAATGCGTGCACCGCATAGACCTTCACTCCTCCGCTGGGGGGAAAATCCGCTCTACTGCCTCGTGCAGCACTTTTCCGATGGGCTCCCGAAGGATGAGCTCTGCCATCCTATCGGCTTTTGTTTCCGTCCGATTGATAAGCACCAGATGCTTGCCTCGGAAATAATCGATGAGCCCTGCCGCCGGGTAGACCACCAGGGAGGTGCCGCCGACGATGAGCGTGTCGGCTTCGCGAATGGCCTTCACGGCATTTTGGAGGATATCCTCATCCAGGCCCTCCTCGTAAAGGACCACCCCCGGGCGCACCAGACCGCCACAGCTCTCACAATGGGGGATAGGCGTATTCTCCGCCCGCAGGACATACTCCACCGGATAGACCCTGCCGCAGTCCACGCACGGCCAGCGGAGGTTTGATCCATGAAGCTCATAGACTGTCTTGCTTCCTGCCAGCTGGTGAAGCCCATCGATATTCTGGGTCACGACTGCCCGGAGAATCCCCCGCTCCTCCAGCTTGGCAAGCGCCCGATGCCCGTCATTCGGCTTGGCCTCCAGAAACATCATGTGCTTGCGGTAGAATGCAAAGAACTCCTCTGGATGGCTCACAAAAAAGCTATGGGAAACCATTTCCTCCGGACGAAACTCGCGATGGAGCGACGCGCTATATATGCCTCCAGCCCCACGAAAATCCGGAATACCCGACTCCGTTGACATGCCAGCGCCACCAAAGAATACAGCTCTTGTACTATCTTTAAGAATCCTTGCCAAATCATCTATCCCGCTCACGCTCAGCACCTCCCCTTTCAAAAACCTTTTCCCCTTCCTTTCGCCAAAACTGGCGCAATTCCTGCATTCCCCTAGCCTTTTTCCATGAGCCTTTGGAATACGGATACACAAAAAGCCGCAGGGTGACTTGCTTGTCGTACCATGCAGCTTTTATGTGCCGAATATTCGTTTAGGACGCTGTTGCTTCTCCGGAGAGATGCAGGAGCTTTGCCGTCAGGATGCGGCGCACGGAGGCGTCTATGCGATCCATGGGGATCTCGCCGCTCTCCACGGCATCCAGGATGCCGAGATAGACATCCGTCTCGTGGGGATATTCGTGGCAGACGAGGACGATGTCGGCACCTGCCTCCACGGCGCGCTTGCCGATGGTGCGGAAATCATAGTGCTTCGCGAGGGCCCCCATCTCCACATCGTCGGTGATGATGATGCCCCGGTAGCCCAGCTTTTCCCGCAGGAGATCCGTCTGGATGACCTTCGAGAGGCTTGCCGGGTTCTCCTTGTCATAGGCGGTGTATTTCAGGTGGGAGACGAGGATGAAGTAGTCCTCGGGCTGCTTCTCGTCGATGACGGCCTGGAAGGGCAGGAGGTCGCGAGCTGCCATGTCCTCCGCCGTAGCGTCTATCGTGGAGACCTCCTCGTGGGAGTCCACGGTGCCGCGGCCGATGCCGGGGAAGTGCTTCAGGGCGTAGAGCATCCTGTTTTCCTCGTAGCCCTGGGCCGCTGCCAAGACGAATTTCTGCACGGACTCCGGATCGCTGGAGAAATCCCTGGAGCTCTCTCCCACGTCTGCCACGGGAGCGAAGTTCACATTGAAGCCCAGCTTCTTCAGTGCCTTCGCCGTGCGGGAGGCGGAGCCCCCTATGCGGGTGGTTTCCCCCTCGTTGCCGAGCGACTGCTGGGAGGGCGGGGGCTCCAGGAAGGCGGCCCCTCGCACCACGTCGCCCCCCTCCTCGTCCACACCGATGAAGAGGGGCACCTTCTCCCCTGCATTCTTCTGGAGGCCGTCGATGAGGTTCTTCGTCTGCTCCGCCGTCTTCATGTTCCGGTCAAAGAGCACGACGCCGCCGATGTGGTATTGGTGGAGCATGTAGAGGCTGTCCTCGTCCGCCGTCTCGCCCCGGACGCCGATCGTGACCATCTGGCCCACCTTCTCCGCCGGCGTCATGGTGGCAAGGATGGCATCCACCTTTTCCTCGAGGGTCTGCTCCTTTTCCGGCGCCTTCCCGCCGCAGCCTGCGACGAGAAGCATAAACATACCTAGGCATAGCAGGGCAAGTGCCACGCGCTTTCCCATAAATTTTCGCCTCCTCCATAGGTATCATGCGAATCCCGTCAAAACATCTCTGTTACATCTCCCTCGCAGACTCCCCCTGACCCTGCGGGCCATCCCCCTCCAGAGGGGGACAAGTCCGCTTTGGGAGGCGCGCAATGGGATGAAATTTCTCGAAATCTCTTACGTGTAGAATATCATAAAAACAGGGCTGTGAATCTCACAGCCCCATTCTGTTTGCTTCTGATATTCCCTTAGTCCAAGAAGTCCTTGAGCTTGCGGCTGCGGCTCGGGTGGCGCAGCTTCCGGAGGGCCTTTGCCTCGATCTGGCGGATGCGCTCGCGGGTGACGCCGAAGTTCTGTCCGACCTCCTCCAGCGTCCGAGCCCGGCCGTCGTCGAGGCCAAAGCGCAGACGGAGCACCTTCTCCTCCCGGGGGGTCAGGGTGTCGAGGACTTCCTCCAGCTGCTCCTTTAGGAGCATGAAGGAAGCCGCCTCCGCCGGGGCCGGCGCGTCCTGATCCTCGATGAAGTCACCGAGGTGGGAGTCCTCCTCCTCGCCGATCGGCGTCTCGAGGGACACGGGCTCCTGGGCGATCTTCATGATCTCCCGCACCCTTTCCACGCTGATCTCCATGACCTCGGCAATCTCCTCCGGCGTGGGGTCGCGCCCCAGCTTCTGGAGGAGCTGGCGGGAGACCCGGATGAGCTTGTTGATGGTCTCCACCATGTGAACGGGGATGCGGATCGTACGGGCCTGGTCCGCGATGGCGCGGGTGATGGCCTGACGAATCCACCAGGTGGCATAGGTGCTGAACTTATACCCCTTGTTGTAGTCGAATTTCTCCACGGCCTTGATGAGGCCGAGATTGCCCTCCTGAATGAGGTCGAGGAACAGCATGCCCCGGCCCACGTAGCGCTTCGCGATGGACACCACGAGGCGGAGATTTGCCTCGGCGAGCCGCCGCTGGGCCTCCTCATCGCCCTGCTCCATGCGCTTGGCGAGCGCCACTTCCTCCTCTGCCGTGAGAAGAGGGACGCGCCCGATTTCCTTCAGGTACATGCGCACCGGGTCGTCGATGCTGATGCCCTCCGGCACAGAGAGGTCGATCTCGACCTCCTCCCCGTCCTGCGGGTCTGCGATATCGTCCTCGTCCTGCTCCGCAGAGTTCGTGTCGTCCACGATCTCAATGCCCTTCTTGCTGAAGGTATCGTACATCGCATCGATTTCGTCCGGCGTGATATCCTGCTCCTGCAGGGCCTCCATCAGCTCCCCATAGGTGAGGGTACCACCGTTCTTTGCCCCCTTGGACAGCAATTTGTCTATGATCTGGGCGCTGCGCGGGGCTCCCGCCTTGTCCGCCGCTGGTGCTTCGCTCTTCGCCGCTGCCTTTTCGCTCTTCGTTGCTTCGTCTGACATCCTCACTGCCCCCTTTCCATCGATAATCCTTGCTCTGCCATCTTAGACCGATTCCATTTCTTCCAATTCATGTTTGATTGCTTCTACCCTTTGCAATTCGACGCGATACGCCGGATTTCCTGCTTCTAAATATTTTTCTGCCAGCTGGCTGTGCTCCATATACTGCTGATTGAGGTATGCCTTTTTAAGGACGCGCAAGGCATCCCGCCAGGCTTCTTCCTCTGTGCGTCCCGCCAGGAGCCCCTCATCCACAAGGGCCCGGGAGAGCTCCGCCGACGCCCCATCGCTGAGGCTTCCCTGGAGCTCTGTGGCGGGCAGTCCTTTTTTGAGCGCCGCAATAATCTCCAGCTGGACGCTGCCGAGGACGCTCTCTAGCGGCACGATTGCCTCCGCCGCCGAGAGCTTCCCGCTGTCTTCCGAGGCGAGGCGGATGAGCACGCGCCCCGCCTTGTCGAGGGCAGTGTCCACTCGCCGTACCTCCCGTCGGATAGGCGAGCGCGCAGGCTCTGCCTCCACGTAGCCTGTGCCCCGCGCCAGCTCGTCGCGCACCACGTCCTCCTCCAGCATGAGGGCGGAGGAGAGGCGCTTGATGTACTCGGTGCGCATGGCGCCGCCGCGCATCCCCTGAAAGACCGGGCCCATCTGGTGAAGGGCCTGGACCTTTCCGGAGAGGGTGTCGTGGCGCGTGTGGGAGAGCACATATTCCATGCGGAAGTCCACGAGGGATACTGCCTGCTTTGTCAATGCCCGAAAGGCATCGGCACCGTTCTTCCGGATAAATTCGTCCGGATCCTTGCCGTCGGGCACCCGGAGCACCGACACCTCCGCCCCCGTATTCTGGAGGATGGAGAGGGCCCGGATGGTGGCCGACTGGCCCGCCTCGTCGCTGTCATAGCAGAAGATGAGCCGCGTGGCGTAGCGCATGAGCTTTTTCGCGTGCTCCTGTGTAAAGGCGGTGCCAAGGGTCGCCACCACATTCTCGACGCCTGCGCCGAATACGGCGATGGCATCCATATAGCCCTCCACGATGATGGCGTAGCCCTCCCGCACGATAGCATGATGGGCGCGATCCAGGCCAAAAAGTAAATAGCGCTTGTTAAAGAGGACGGTCTCCGGCGTATTGAGATACTTCGGCACGGAGTCGTCCAGCACCCGGCCGCCAAAGCCCACGACGCGCCCCCGCTCGTCCGCAATCGGGATCATCATGCGGCCCCGAAAGCGGTCGTAGATACCGCCGCCCTCCCGGCGGGGAAGGCAGAGGCCGCTACCCAAAAGCAGCTGCTCGGTGACGCCCCGCTTTTGGAAGGCGGCACTGAGCTTATCCCAGGCGGGGGGCGCAAAGCCCAGGGAGAAGGCCTTTATGGTCGCCTCCGTGATGCCCCGCTTCGCGAGATACGCCCGGCCTGGCTCCCCGATCTTTGTGAGCGTCAAGCAGTTGTGGAAGAAGTCCCGCGCCATCTCATTGACCCGCAGGAGATCCTTGCGCTCCCGCTCTCGCTTCTCCTCCGCCGGCGAAAGCTTTCGCCGCGGCATCTCGATGCCGAGCTTTTCCGCCTGCAGCTTTATGGCGTCGAAGTAGGAGATATTCTCGATGAGGGAGAGGAACTTGAAGGCGTTCCCTCCCGCGTGGCAGCCGAAGCAGTAGAAGAAGCCTTTCTCAGGCTCTACGGAAAAGGACGGCGTTTTCTCCTGATGAAAGGGGCAGCAGCCCCAATAGCGTCCGCCCTTGCGCTTCAGCGGCACGTAGGCCTGGACGACCTGCAGGAGGTCCGTCCGCGCCGCCACCTCATCCACAAAGGCCTGTAATCGTTCATTTTGCATCGCCGCCACGCCGCTAACACCTCACACCCCGTTCATGGCTTTTTACGCAGCACCGGAGTTTTGCACTCCCTTTCCTACGCTTTGCCGTATATATGTATTCCTTCTAAATCGCAAATATCCTTTTTTTGATAAAAAATAATTCTTTTCCGATATTCACTTTATTGTTTAGGACGTATTTCCTAACGCTTTAAAGAAATCATTTTGCCCACCGGCGGCATGAAGATATCCGTGAAGAGCTCCACCGCATAGCTGTCCGTGAGGCCCGAGACGTAGTCCGTCACGATCTGCGCCCGCCCCCAGCGCGCCTCTCGCTGGGCAAACTCCTCCGGCAGCTCGTCAAAATGCTCCTTGAAGTAGTGAAAGAGCTCCCGCAGCACAAAGACCGCCTGCCGCCGCTCATGGGCCAGCTGCTCCGAGTGATAGATCCGCGTAAACATGAACTCCCGGAACGCCTGCATCACCTCCGTGATGGCGGGGGACATCCGTATCTCCTCCTGCCCCATGGAGCTCTCGATCATGTCGGAGACCATGCTGGTGATCATGTGGGAGGTGTCCGTCCCCAGATTGTCCCGAACGATGGCGGGGAGATCCTCCGCCCGGAGAAGCCCCGCCCGCATGCTGTCGTCGTAGTCATGGCAGAGATAGGCGATGCGGTCCGCCGTCTTTACGATCTGCCCCTCCAGGGTCTTTGGCTTGTGGGGGCCCGTGTGGTTGACGATTCCATCCTTCACCTCGAATGTGAGGTTCAGCCCCTTGCCGCCCTTTTCCAGGTACTCGACGACCCGAAGGCTCTGCTCATTGTGCTTGTAGTGGCCCGTGAGCTCCGCGAGAGCCGCCTCCCCCGAGTGACCGAAGGGGGTATGCCCCACGTCATGGCCGAGGCCGATGGCCTCCACCAGATCCTCATTGAGCCGGAGGGCCCGCGCGATGGTTCTGGAGATCTGGGAGACCTCCAGGCTATGGGTCATGCGGGTGCGGTAGTGGTCCCCCGCCGTGATGTAGACCTGGGTCTTGTGCTTGAGCCGGCGAAAGGACTTGGAGTGAAGGATCCTATCCCTGTCCCGCTGGAACTTCGTGCGGAAGGGGCACTCCTCCATGGGCTCCTTGCGCCTTGCCTCCCGGCTCTTTGCCGCCAGGGGCGACAAGATCTGATACTCCAGCTCCTCAGTGCGTTCCCGTATGGTCATGGTTCCCCTCCCTTTCCTTACAATGTTACAATAGGTTTGCTCTCTATTTATACGCCCCCACCCACGCTTTTTCCTGCCTAAAAGGCGTAATTTTGCAAAAAATTATCGTATCCGTTATAATAGAGGAAAGAAAAACGTGAACGATTTGACAGGAGGCTTCCCATGGATACGCTGCGAAGGGTATGTATCATTTTCCTCGCCCTGTTTCTCCTCGCGCCTGCACCGAGCTTTGCCGAGGTGCAAGGAGCGGCTCTCCCCCCGCCGCCCACGGGATCCATTCCCCAGAAGGACAAGCTCACCGCCTCGGCAGATGAGCAGAGCTACGACGACGTACGGGACTGCTACGTCCTCAAGGGACACGTGCGCATCGAAATCGGCGGCGATGTCACCCTGACAGCCGACGAAGCTCAGATCTCCAGCGACACGCGGGCCATCTGGGCGAAGAACACCGTGACCCTCACGGAGGACGACTGCACATTCACTGGCGAGGGAGCCTATGTGAACGTGGAGACCCAGTCCGCCTTCTTCTACGGCCACCCCACGAAGCTCACCCGCACGAGCCTCTCCATCCAGAGCGACACCCTGCAGTATCAAAGGAGCGCTCACCTCGTCATATTCGACGGCCACGTGCTCTGTGTCCAAGAAGGCAAGGAAAAGGCCGCCACCCATCTGGAATACGATATCGAAAAGGACGCAGTACGCTGATATCCTTTGACAAAAACAGGAACAGCGTGGTATAATCAAGATACAAAAGAAAGCGAACACATGATGGTCTCCTTTCTGCTGTAGGGTTTTTGTATTTCGCCCGTACAAACAGTGGTAGCGCACTGACGGGCACCGACAGTTCAAGGCAACTCCTTGGCTGTCTTTTTTTACATGAACTGCCGTCGAAAGGTTATCCGCCCAACAAAACATTGAAAAGCCACGACATTGCTGCCGTGGCTTTTCTGTTGCTCAAATATCAGAGATAGCGAATCCAGACGTAGATGTTTGCCATGAGGATGGTCAGCACCATGATGGGGAAGGCTACGCGCATGAAGCCTACGAAGGTGATGATGATGCCGCGCTTCGCTGCCATGGAGGCAACGACCACGTTGGCGCTGGCGCCGATGAGGGTGCCGTTGCCGCCGAGGCAGGCGCCGAGGGCCAGGCTCCACCACATGGGGTCCAGATTCGTCAGACCCATCTGGCCCATGTCCTGGATGAGGGGGATGAGTGTGGCGACGAAGGGGATGTTGTCGATGAAGGCCGAGGCGAAGGCGCTCATCCACAGAATGAGCATGGCCGTCTCCGGCACGTTGCCGTTCGTGATGGCGATGGCTTCCTGGGCCAGCATCTTGATGACCCCCGTCTCCACGAGGCCGCCCACGAGGATGAAGAGGCCGGCAAAGAAGAAGATGGCGAGCCACTCGATTTTCGACAGGGCCTTTGCGATCATTTCCTCATTGCGATGGCAGGCCAGGAGCAGCAAGAGGCCTGCGCCAGAGAGGGCCACCGTGGCGGACTCCAGGCCAAGGCTGCTGTGGAGCACGAAGAGGGTGATGGTGCAGAAGATGACGAAGAGGCACTTTTTCAGGAGGACGTGATCCGTGATTTCCTTGCTGGCGTCCATCTTCATGACCTCCGCCTGCAGCTCCGGCTTCGTGTGCAGGTGGCTGCCGTAGAGGAGGATGAGGATGCCCTCCACCGCCAGGAAGATGAGGATGCAGATGCCGGTGAGGTTCCAGACGAAGTCCATGAAGTTCAGCCCCACAGCGCTGCCGATCATGATATTCGGCGGGTCACCGATGAGGGTGGCCGTGCCGCCGATATTCGAGGCGAGGATCTGGGAGACGAGATAGGGCTTCACATCCACATGAAGCTGCTTCGTGATGCTGAAGGTGACCGGCACCGTCAAAAGCACCGTGGTGACGTTATCGAGGAGCCCCGAGCAGACCGCCGTCAGGGCCGATAGCGCCAGGAGCAGCGCGATGGGCCGGGCATTGACCTTTTTTGCCGCCCATATGGCCAGGAAGTGGAAGAGCCCCGTCTCACTGGTGATGTTCACGATGATCATCATGCCCATGAGGAGCCCCAGCGTGTTGAAATCGATGTGGTGTATCGCCATCTCCTGGGTCAGGACACCCGTGAGTATCATGAGCATGGCGCCGAAGATACCGACGATGGTGCGGTGGACCTTCTCGGAGATGATGAGTGCGTATGCTGCCACAAATATCACAATGGCAATCGTTGTTGTCACTGGCATTCCATTCACTTCTTTCCAAGCAGAAAATACACAGAACCCTTCGCGATGCCACAATGCTCTTTCCGGCATCGCCATCAGAAAAACATCTTTTGCAAGCCTCCCTTACTGCTTCTTCGGCGTGAGGACGATGCTCTCCCCCTCCCGCTTTACCTTGAAGGTATATTTCGTGATGCCCTCCTGCGCCAGCTCCAGCTTCAGCTCCATGAGGGCCTTGCCGAGGGCATCCGTCAGGTCCTTCATAAAGCCGGCGCGGAGGAGATTCGGCGGGACCGCCTCCTGGGCTTCCTTCGCCTTTTCTACGGCTTCGCGGGCGGCCTCCGCCTTTGCTGCCTTGTGGAAGGACTCCTCGAGGGTCTCCGCCTCCTGGTAGCCCGCCAGCATTTCCTTGTCACTGCGGTTCTTTGGTATCTTTGACATGGGACTGCCTCATTTCTGTACCTTTGCCCAGCTGTCGCGAAGCCCCACGACCCGGTTGAAGACCAGGCGCTCCGGCGTCGTGTCCGGATCCACCACGAAGTAGCCTTCCCGCAGGAACTGGTAGTGGGTCCCTGCCGCCGTGAGCTTCACCGAGGGCTCGATTTTCGCATCCTTCAGCACCTCCAGGGAGTTCTTGTTCAGCGCTCCCAGGAAGTCCTCCGGCACGTTGCCGTTTTCATCCGTCTCGATGAGCGAGTCATAGAGGCGCACCTCGGCGGGCAGGGCATGCTTCGTGGATACCCAGTGAATCGTGCCCTTTATCTTGCGGTTCGCCGTGGCGCCGCCCGTCTTCGAGGTGAGATCTGCCGTGCAGCGAAGCTCCACGATGTTTCCAGCCTCGTCCTTTACCACCTCGTCGCACTTGATGATATAGGCGTGCTTCAGCCGCACCTCTCCGCCCGGACGCAGGCGGAAGAACTTCTTCGGCGGCTCCTCCATAAAGTCCTCCTGCTCAATGAAGATCTCCCGGGAGAAGGGCACGAACCGCTGACCGCCGTGCATGGGATTGTTCTCCGCCAGGAGCCACTCCTCCTGCCCCTCCGGATAGTTCGTGATGACCACCTTCAGGGGGCGCAGCACCGCCATGACCCGGTCGGCATGCTCATTGAGGTCCGCCCGGACCTCGTGCTCCAGCATCTGGGCATCCACGAGGCTGTTGGCCTTTGCCACACCGATTTCCTCGCAGAAATTCCGGATGGCTGCCGGCGTGAAGCCACGACGGCGGAGCCCTGAGATGGTGGGCATCCGCGGGTCATCCCAGCCGGAGACATAGCCCTCCTCCACCAGCTGGCGGAGTTTTCGCTTGCTCGTCACCGTGTTCGTCAGATTCAGCCGGGCAAACTCGATCTGCCGGGGCCGCGTCATGGGGTCAAACCCCAGGGAGTCCAGCAGCCAGTCGTAGAAGGGGCGATGCTCCTCGAACTCCAGGGTGCAGACCGAGTGGGTGATGCCCTCGATGGCATCGGAGAGCGGGTGGGCAAAGTCGTACATGGGATAGATGCACCACTTGTCCCCCGTGCGATGGTGATGGGCATGGGCGATGCGGTAGATGACCGTGTCCCGCATGACGAGATTCGGCGAGGCCATGTCGATTTTCGCCCGCAGCACCTTCGCCCCGTCGGGGAACTCCCCTGCCTTCATGCGACCAAAGAGGTCGAGGTTCTCCTCCACCGACCGGTTCCGATAAGGGCTTTCCTTGCCCGGCTCCGTCAGCGTCCCGCGGTAGGCCCGGATCTCCTCCGCCGTCAGGTCGTCCACATAGGCCAGGCCCTTCTTGATGAGCTCCACCGCATAGTCGTAGAGCTTGTCGAAGTAGTCCGACGCGTAAAACATGCGATTGCCCCAGGAAAAGCCCAACCAGCGAATATCCTCCTGGATGGAGTCCACATACTCCGTGTCCTCCTTCGTGGGGTTCGTGTCGTCAAAGCGCAGGTTGCAAAGGCCATGGTTCCGCTCCGCTAGGCCGAAGTTCAGGCATATCGACTTGGCGTGGCCCACGTGGAGATAGCCGTTCGGCTCCGGCGGGAAGCGGGTGTGGATGCCCTCCGGGTACTTGCCCTGCTTCAGGTCCTCCTCGATGATGTTCTGGATAAAATTCGAGCTGTGTTTCACTTCTGCCATACGTTTCTCCTAGCCTTCCCATGTATCCGCCTGCCCAGAGCGCTCCTTTATGTAGGCACGAAGCCGCGCCACGCCCGGCGCCAGCTCCGCCTGCTCCGGCAAATAGCCGATGATTTTTTCCACATACCCGCGCTTCACGATTTCGCGCATGGTCCAGTTGTAATTGATATCGTAGAGCCACAGGAGCCGCACAACCTTGCGGTCCCCGTGGGTCTTGATTTCCTTGTAGTCCGCCTGCAGCCCCTCCGTCAGCGCCCGGACAAAATAGGGGCTCACGAGATTCGAGGCGTCCGCTTGCATGAACTTTGGCGCGTCCTTTGCCCCGTCCGGCGCGAGGAAAGGCTCCAGCACCCGGTAGATGTCGAGCTTGTCCGCATCCCGCAAGAGCTTTGCAAAGGCAATCTCCCGAGGGGTGCCCGGCCCGATTTCCTTTTTGTTGTGCCTCGATATCGCAAAGCGCACGAGGGATGCCTCCTCCGGCGCGAGACGTCCCAAAAAGGGGAGCTCAGAGAGTACCTTCAGTCCCAGCTCCGCATGGTCCTCCGACAGGGCATCGTTGAAGGTCTGGTAGAGACTGTACTGGCGAAATCGCCCCACATCGTGAAAGAGCCCCATGACCTCCGCCAGCTGCACGTCCCGCTGGGAGAGCCCCAGAGACTTTGCCAATGCCACAGCATTTGCCGTCACATAGCCCGTATGCACTTCCTTGATCCGGATGCCCTTCATGACCTCCGCGTCCTCCGTGTAGAAGGACTTCATATAGGAGGTCATCCACTCGTGCATCTCCCGTAAGAGCTCGTCCAACCGAACCCTTCCTTTCTAAAGAACCGCTCTGAAACGCAGAAAATTTCCGTACACAGAGGATCTCACTAAAATTGTCAAAAATTCGCAGTTATGCACGCAATCTATTATACTACGTTTTATTTAGTAGTACAATTCCATTCAGTTATGACAATTCTGTTTAGACAATAAAAAATGCTACGAAATCGAATTTCGCAGCATTGCATGTCTGGTTGGTGGGCGATAACAGGATCGAACTGCTGACATCTTGCTTGTAAGGCAAGCGCTCTCCCAGCTGAGCTAATCGCCCGAATGGTGACGCCAATGGGATTCGAACCCATGAACCCGCCGTGAAAGGGCGGTGTCTTAACCACTTGACGATGGCGCCATGGCTCCTCGAGCAGGATTCGAACCTGCGACAGCCTGATTAACAGTCAGGTGCTCTACCTGCTGAGCTATCGAGGAAGGATACTCATGTATCGACTTGCACTATTATACACGCCTGGAGGGCGGATTGCAAGCATTTTTTTACCAGCCATTTCGCATCCCTAGAACACATCACTATGAGTTCCCGTGCGCGTCAGATATAGAATAAGCTCATCCTTATCGATTTCGTAAATCAAAAGCCAATCCGGCGTGATATGGCACTCGCGGCAGCCCTTATAGTCTCCCGATAGTGCATGGTCATGATACTTCTCCGGTAGCTGCTCACCCGCCGCCAGCAGGTCAACAACCGTCCCCATCAGAGCCATATTATAGCCACGTCTTCTCGCCGCTTTCAGCTCCCGCTTGAAGCGCGAGGACATGCTGATGTTATACCGCTTTTTTATCATGCTCTTGCGCTTCCTCCTCGTCCAGCTCTTCGAGGATTTCGTCAAAGGAATGATACACTCGTTTATTCGGATCCTTCTTCATCCGCTGTACTTCCGCTATTGCTGCCCGGGTCTCCTCGTTCGGCACATCCACCCGGTCGACGGAAAAAGGAAGCCCCTGCCGCCGGACGGCCTGGCGAAGGAATACGTTCACTGCCGTAGAAAGGTTCATACCGAGATCGGCAAAGAGCTCCTGGGCCTGGGCCTTGAGATCTGCATCGATTTTGATATTTGTACTGACTGCTGCCATGTTAAGTCCCTCCCTTTTCTTTTATTTTAGTCTTTTATATATACGATGTCAATAAAACAGGCATACCATTTCCCACTATAGTGTCCACAGCCCCCGCCAATCCTTTCCCGCTCGAAAAGGATTTTTCGTGCAGAGGACGAATTGCTATAGGCAGGACGAATACGAACGTGAGAAAGGAGGACGCTATGCATTTGCCGAGCGACTACCTGGCCGAGGAATGGTGCGCATGGCTCACCATTCCTCGGCCATCGAGGGTAATACCCTGACCCAGGGGGAGACGAAATCCATCCTTATCGACGGCTATATCCCCCGAGCCATGGACATGCGGGAGCTGCATGAAGTGCTCAATTACAAGACCTTCATGCCCTTTCTGGAGGATGCGCTTGAAAAGGGACGCAGGCTCTCCCCTGGCTTTATCCGCGAGGTGCATGCCATCCTCTGCAAGGATGCCATCGAAAGCGTCCCCGGGGAGTTCAAGAAGCGGCCCAACATGATTATCGGCGCCGCCTTCACCCCCACGCCGCCCTACCTCGTACCGACGGCTCTGGAGGATTGGGCGCGGAATCTGGAGGCCCAGCTGGCGTCCGCTACGGGCGAGCGGGACAGGGTGGAGGCTATCTGCCGCCAGCATATCGCCTTTGAGCACATCCCCCCCTTCCCCGACGGAAATGGCCGCGTGGGCCGCGCCCTCATGGTCATTTTCTGCCTCCAAGCGGATATGCTTCCCATCGTCATTCCCGTGGAGGAGCGGAAGCGGTACATCAGCCTCCTGAATGATGACAATGTCCCCGGCCTTGTGGACTTTTCCGAGGAGCTCCTGCAGGAGGAGCGCACGCGGTACGAGGCCTTTGCGTGAGATTTCATTTCCTGCACCTACAAAAGAGGCATACGGTAAGCTTCCTATCTCCAATAGGCTGCACCTTCCGTATGCCTTATTTCATCTGTTCCTGCTCATACCTTGCTCAAAAGCAGCTTTCCAAAGCCCGTCAGCTCATAGCGGCCAAGACCTGCTGGCAGAAAGGCGCTCTCCCCCTTTGCGAGGGGCAGCACCTCGTCCCCGGCGATGAGGGTCATGGCCCCCGAGAGCACCGTCAACGCCTGGAAGGATTCCTCCCCCGCAAAGAGACACTCGCTCCTGGAATTCCTCCCGGGAAATCTCGTGGTCAAAGCCATAGAGAAGGCTCGCCCCCTCCTCCGCGTCCACGACGTACCACATCTCCGTCTTGCCGGGCTCACCCTCGACCCGCTGGGCATATGCGTCGTCGGGGTGCACCTGCACGGAGAGGTTGTCCTTCGCATCGATGATTTCCTATCAAATACTTCAATACTTTTATGACAGACTCGAAAAAAGGATTTTGCCGTGCAAATGGCGAACTAACGTATCGAAAGCAGTCTGATAAGAGAAAGGAAGGATGTGCCCTATGCCCGATATTATCAAGCAATTTGATGTCCTGCTCTACCACATGGATGAAGGCGACGTAACGATACAAGCCATAGTGAAAGACGAGACTCTATGGATCACGCAAAAGGCAATGGCTGAGCTTTTTGCTGTAAAGGTTCCTGCTATCAGCAAACATTTAAAAAATATTTTTGACGAGGGGGAATTGATACGCGAAGTGGTAGTTTCCAAAATGGAAACACCCACTCCGCATGGCGCTATCAGCAACAAAGTCCAATATCATCAAACAAATTTTTACAATCTTGATGCCATTATCTCTGTCGGTTACCGTGTCAACTCCCATCGCGCCACGCAGTTCCGCATTTGGGCCACAAATGTACTGAAAGAATATATACGCAAGGGCTTTGTCCTGGATGATGAGCGCCTCAAGCAGGGAAAATCAATGTTTGGCAAGGACTATTTCCGCGAGCTCCTGGAACGTGTGCGCTCCATCCGTGCCAGCGAGCGAAGAATCTGGCAGCAAATCACAGATATCTTTGCGGAGTGCTCCATTGATTATGACTCAAACTTCCCACACCGAAAATCGGTATAGAACCTTGAAAACTGCATATCT
>CAMCRT010000046.1 GCA_945877355.1 uncultured Mitsuokella sp.
CAGCACCGCCACCGGCTCCACCTGCGCCGTTTCCGCCGCCTGTACCTCCATTTCCTCCAGTACCATCGGCACCGTTTCCACCGCTCTGGAGTTTTCCCAAGGCTTCATTGAATTTCTCTACCGACAAGTCCGCAGTTTTGCCCATGAACCAGCCAATAGATTCTGGTATAGTCTGCATCCGATAGTCATATCCTGCAAGCTCAAACCCTTTGTTCATGGCTTCAATCAACTTTTTCGTCGGCCCCATCCCTGGCGCTATGTATCCAGAAAGGTCGTTGCCGAGTTCTCCTCCTCTTGTTGCATTGTCCTCTATGCTCTGGATAAATTTTTCCACGCTCTTTTTCAATCCTCTATAAGTCTTGATCGCCTTTACCACTGCCATGATCTATACTTCCTTCCTTTCGATACTTGTCAATACTCCCCAACATGTTGTACGAGATAGTCTATATCTAAATATTCGTCACTCACGAAATATGTCAAGCTAGTTAATATCAGAAAAGTAAAAAATATCCCTCCCCAAATAAAACGCTTTTCTTTTTTCCAAAAGTGATAAATTGCAATTATAGATGTAAATATCGCACTAAATCCTGTAAATACATCATATGAAAGTGCTATAATTATTCTATAACATTTGTTTCGTACAGAATCCTCTAGAGGCATTGTATCAGCCGCATGTATATATACTGCTACAAAGAAACAAACAAATAAAAACAGACATATAATGGATAAAACATACCAATTAATAAATGGTTTTGCTCGAAGCATTTGATAATATGTAAACAGTATAATAAACACCGTGCTTACCTGTAGCAAGTCACCAATTACTTCTATCATCATATTATCCCCTTTCTGCACAATATGATATCTCTCTAAATGTCCACTCTATATGGAAAATAGTATTTATTATTTTTATATTATCATACAAGTTTATTTTTGTAAATATTATCTCAAATTATATATAACGGAAATTTTTATTTCCTTTAGTTCTAAGCTTTTCTATCTAAAAAAAGACCCTTCGAAAGCATCTATTGATGCCGAAGAGTCTTTCTAATGAACAATATTTGTGAAATCTATTCCGCTTTTACGATTGCTTTGGCATTGCGAGGCGCAGGGCCTCTCCTATGGTCTCGGTGCCGTGGAGATTCATGCCCTCGATGCCCTGCTTGATCTGCTTCGCGTTCTTCATGGGAAGCACCACATCGGTGAAGCCCAGGCGCTTTGCCTCTAGGATTCTCGACTCCGCCTGGCTCACGGCCCGCACCTCGCCAGAGAGGCCCACCTCGCCGAAGACGATGGTCTTCGGGCGAAGGAGCCTGCCGGCGAAGCTGGAGGCCATGGCCACGCAGATGCCAAGATCGGCCGCGGGCTCGTCGATGCGGATGCTGCCGGCCACCTTGATGTAGACATCGCAGGCGCCGATGCTGGAGAGGTGGACGCGCTTCTCCAGGACTGCCAAGAGAAGCTGGATGCGCTTGATATCCACCGAGTCTGCCGTGCGCCTGGGTGGGACGTAGGGCGTCGGTGCTACGAGGGCCTGGAGCTCCACGAGGAGCGGGCGGGTGCCCTCCACCGTGGGGATGATGACGGTGCCGGAGTCCATCTCCCGATCCGAGAGAAAGAGCTTCGAGGCATCCGGCACATCCACGAGGCCGATATCCCGCATTTCAAAGAGGCCGATCTCATTCGTGCTGCCGAAGCGGTTCTTCACCGCCCGCAGCACGCGAAACTCCGCATTCCGCTCCCCCTCGAAGTAAAGCACCGTATCGACGATATGCTCGAGGACCCTCGGGCCTGCCAGGGTGCCGTCCTTCGTCACGTGGCCGATGAGGAACGTCGCGATGCCATTTGTCTTGGCGATGCGCAGCAGGTCGACGGCGCACTCCCGGACCTGGGACACACTGCCGGGAGCGCTCTGCACATCGGGCTTCAGGATGGTCTGGATAGAGTCGATGATGAGGAGATCCGGCTTGATGTCCTCCACATGGCTCTCTATGGTCTCGAGATTCGTCTCGCTGACCACGAGGAGATTATCGGCGATGGCCTGCAGCCTGTCGGCCCGCATGCGGATCTGCCGGGTGCTCTCCTCTCCTGTCACATAGAGGACGCGATGGCCTGCCCGGGCGACGGCGGCAGAGGAGCCTAGGGTAAGGCTCGACTTGCCCACGCCCGGGTCGCCCACGATGAGCACCATGGAGCCGGGAATGATGCCGCCCCCCAGCACCCGGTCCAGCTCGCCGGAGCCGCTGGAAAACCGGGGGATATCCTCCACCCGCACCTCGCCGATGGGACAGGGCTTTGCCTTGTCCGACAGGCCCAGGCGCAGGCCGCCGCCCTTTGGCTCGGGCGCGACACGCTCCTCCACCATGGTGTTCCAGGCACCACAGCCGGGGCAGCGGCCCATCCACTTCACCGTGTCGTAGCCGCATTCCTGACAGACGTACATGGTCTTTTGCTTCTTTGCCACGGGCTACTCCTTTCGGTTTCGCTTGATGCAGCTTGCGAGAATCCGGGCAAGGGAGCGCAGGAGCCACAGGATGGACCACAGGGCATTCAGGAGCCCATTGGCTATGCGCTTCCTGAGGGACAGGGGTGCCAGCGTGTCACGCATGGACATCCTCAGCCTTTGCCGCTTCCTTCTTCACAAAGTCCAGCTTGCCATCGACCTTTCGCACCTGTATCGTATCGCCCTCGTCGAAGGCCTTTGCCAGAAGGCGCTCGGAGAGCTCGTCCTCGATTTCCCGCTGGATGGCACGACGCAGGGGCCTTGCCCCGTACTTGAAGTCCGTGCCCTTGGCGACGATGGTCTCCTTCGCCGCCGGTGTGACCTCGAGGCGGATGCCCTTCTCTGACAGACGGGCGCGCACATCCCCCAGGAGGATATCGACGATCTTGGAGAGCTCGCTTTTCCCGAGGGCGTCGAATACGATGAGCTCATCGATACGGTTGAGGAACTCGGGCTTGAAGATGCGGCGCACCTCGCCAAGCACCCGCTTTTTCGCCTCGTCGCGCTCGGATTTTTCCGCCTCCTCCGATACGGAGAAGCCCATGGCGCTCTTTTCCTTCTTCAGGAGGTTCGCGCCGGCATTGCTCGTCATGATGATGACCGTATTACGGAAGTCCACCGTGCGTCCCTTGCCGTCCGTCAGGCGGCCATCGTCCAGCACCTGCAGGAGGATGTGGAATATATCGGGGTGGGCCTTTTCGATTTCGTCCATCAGGACGATGGAATAGGGCTTCTTGCGTACCGCATCCGTCAGCTGGCCGCCCTCCTCGTAGCCCACATAGCCCGGAGGCGCTCCCACCATGCGGGAGACGGCGTGCTTTTCCATATACTCGCTCATGTCAAAGCGGATGATGGCGTCCTCGCTGCCGAATATGACATCCGCAAGGGTCTTCGCCAGCTCCGTCTTGCCAACGCCCGTGGGGCCTAGGAACAAAAAGGAGCCAATGGGACGCTTCGGGTCCTTCAGGCCGGCGCGGGCGCGGCGGATTGCCTTCGATACGGCCTTGACGCCGTCCTCCTGGCCGATGACCCGGCGGCCCAGCACCTTTTCCAGATGCAGGAGGCGCTGGGATTCCTTTGCAGCAATCTGGCGCACGGGGATCCCCGTCCACTGGGCCACCACGTCGGCGATGTCCTCGCTCGTCACGGTGATGCGGCTCTCGCCGCGCTTCTCCCACTCTTCCTCAGCGCGCTTCAGATCGCTCTTGGCCCGCTGCTCCTCGTCCCGCAGGCTGGCGGCCCGCTCAAAGGCCTGGGCCTCGATGGCCTCGTCCTTCTTCGACTGGATGTCGTGAAGGGCCTCCCGCAGGGTGCGTATCTTCTCCGGCTGGGTGACGCGCTTCATGCGCACCTTTGAGGCAGCCTCGTCCATGAGGTCGATGGCCTTGTCCGGCAGGAAGCGGTCCGTGATATAGCGCTGGGAAAGGCGCACGGCCGCGTCAAGGGCCTCCTCCTCAAAGCGGGCCCGATGGAATTCCTCATACTTTCCCCGCAGACCCTCGAGGATTTCCTTGGCATCCTCTAGGCTGGGCTCCTCCACGAGAATCGTCTGGAACCTCCTGGAGAGGGCCGCATCCTTTTCCAGATACTTCTTATACTCCTCCAGCGTCGTCGCGCCAATGATCTGGAGCTCGCCCCGGGCAAGGGCAGGCTTCAGAATATTCGCGGCATCGAGAGCCCCCTCGCCGGCGCCGGCACCGATAAGGGTGTGGAGCTCATCGATGAAGAGGATGACCTCCTTGGAGCGGGTGGCCTCCTCGATGACGCCCTTCATGCGCTCCTCGAACTCGCCCCGGTACTTTGCCCCGGCCACGAGGGAGGCAAGGGAAAGGGATATGACGCGCTTGCCCTGCAGCATGTAGGGCACGCTGCCCTCGGCAATGCGGCCGGCGAGCCCCTCGGCTATCGCCGTCTTGCCGACGCCCGGCTCCCCCAGGAGCACTGGATTGTTCTTCGTGCGGCGGGCAAGGATCTGGATGACCCGGGTAATCTCCGCATCCCGTCCGATGACGGGATCCGTGCCGCCCTCCCGGGCGATTTCCGTGAGGTCACGCCCGTATTTATCCAGAAGCCCCTTTGCACGTCCCTTCTTACGATTCCCCGCATTCGGGTCGTCCCGGTCGGTCACATCACCTTCCGGATGGGGCTGGTCGATGCTCTCCATGACCTCGCTCGTCAGGGCTTCAAAATCCGCCCCGAGGGACTCGAGGACCTCTGTCGCGACCCCCTCCGTCTCCGAAAGCAGAGACAGGAGGATGTGCTCCGTACCGATGTAGTCCGCCTTCAGCATCTGGGCCTCCTCGACGGCCCCCTCCAGCACCCGCTTTGCCCGGGGCGTATAGTAGGGATTGTTCGGCGGATAGGCAGGCCCCCGGCTTGCCATGTGGCGCACAGCCTCCAGCACCCGGTCAAAGGAGAGGCCCGCCTCCGTCAGGACGACGGCAGCCACGCTCCCCTCCTCATGGGCGAGGCCCAAAAGGATATGCTCCGTGCCGATGTAGTCCGCCTGGAGTTCCTGGGAGGCACGCTGGGCAAAGGCCATGACGCGCTTTGCCCGATCTGTCAAGTGATTTCGTATATCCATTTATATATCCTCAATCGGTTCGCTCTGGGGACGCGGTGCCTTCTCCAAAAGGATTTCCCGCACCTTCTGTGCCCGCAGGCGCTCGATTTCATTCTTTGATAGATTTTCATTCTCCGCAAGGTTCCGGAGATAGCTGTCCCCCATGCGCACGAGCATCCTGCCGAAGTCCTTCGCCGTGGGCGTCTCCATCATGCGCAGGTCGACACCGAGTCGCACCTTCGACAGCAGAGAGAGTGCCTCCCGCTCCGAGAGCAGCCGGGCATAGCGCAGCGTGCCATAGGAGCGATACACCTCGTCCTCCAGCCGCTCCTTCATGTAGAGGGAGAGCGCCTTCCTGGCCTGCCGCTCGTGGGAGACGATTTCCTTTGCCGCCGTCTTGAGGTTGGCGATGAGCTCCGCCTCCGAGAAGCCGAGGGTCAGCTGGTTCGACAGCAGGAAGATATTGCCGAAGCTCTCCTTTGCATCACCATAAATTGGGCGGATGGCAAGGCCGAGCTGAGGCGAGATATTCACGATGTTCTGGATATTCTTCGTGAAGACAAGCCCCGGCAGATGCAGGATAACGGAGGCCCGCAGCCCTGTCCCGAGGTTCGTCGGGCAGGAAGTCAGATATCCCATTTTCTCGTCAAAGGCAATGTCGAGCTTTTCTTCCACGAGATCGTCAAAGCGGGAGGCGAGCTCATAGGAATCCTCGAGCGCGAGGCCTGGTGCCATGCACTGGATGCGTAGATGATCCTCCTCATTGACAAGGATGCTCATGCGCTCATCATTGGAGACAAACGCCACGCGGTGCTGAGGGTTCTTCGTGAACTTCGCACTGATGTATTGCTTCTCTACAAGCACGCTTCGGGAAAGCTTCGGCAGCTTTTCCATGTCAGCGACGATAAAGGAGGTCCCGAGGGTCTTGGCAATGCCTGGCAGGATGCGCTCCACCATGAGGCGGGTCGTCGCCAGCTGGTTGAGGTCCGCCCGCCCCGGGAACGGAATGCGCTGGAAATTGCGCGCCAGCCGTATGCGCGAGCCGAGGACCACGTCGCCATACTCCCCTGCGCCCGACAACCAGGGAAGAGTACTTTCCCGAATAAGATCAGACAGTCCCATCTGCCCCGCCTCCTTCCTGCTCCTTGAGCTCCAGAGCGCGTATCTCATCGCGCAGCTCAGCTGCGCGCTCATACTCCTCCTGCTCGATGGTACGCTTCAGCTCCTCCCGCAGGCGTGCAATATGCTGCTTACGCTCGAGGGCGCTTCCAGAACGATGCGGTATCTTGCCCCGGTGGGAGCTTGCCCCATGGATGCGCCGGAGGAGCGGAAAGAGCTCCCGTCGGAAGGTCTGGTAGCAAACGCTGCAGCCGATTTTCCCCGTATGCTGGAAATCCTCATAGCTCATGCCGCAGTTCGGACAGACAAGGGCATCCGGCTCATCATTCGGTGCTTCTTGCTCTATTTTCTGGGGCTCCTCCGCGCTGAATACGCCCTTCAGGAAGTCATTCATGGACATATCCTTGTTGCGTCCGCTGTAGGGCAGGATAAGATCGCTGTAGTGGCTGGCACACTCCTCGCAGAGGTTGTGCTCCGTCCGCCCATTCGGACCCGCCTGAACAATATGTATGACCGCTTCATTGCGACCGCATTCATCACATAACATAAGCTCCCACTTCCTTCTTTAACGCATGCCTGTACAACAGGACTCTATTTCCTGCCGCCAGCCTCGCTAGGAAAACTTCTCCAGCGTCAAAAGCATGGATTTCAAAATACGCACTCGCTCCTCATCCGCAAGTGTCTCTGACTCGTAGGCCTGGGACGCCACCTGCATGACGAGAGCGCCCTCACGGCTGGAAATCATGCCGTGCTGCAAAAGATAGTGCACCATGGACTGAAAGGACGGCAACTGGGTATGCTCATCGATTTTATCCATCATATCCTGATAGACGAGATTCTTGATGGGAACCTGCACGATGCGGATAAAGCCCCCCAGACCTCTGCGCGACTCCACAACGAAGCCCTTGTCCTGCGTGAACCGCGTGGAAAGGACATAGCTTATCTGAGAAGGCGCACAGGATATCTCATCGGCAATATCGGTCCGTCGAAGCTCCACCTTGCCATCCTGCTTTGAAGCCAACTGGCGAAGAATATAAGCTTCAATCAAATCTGCGATATTACTCACGATAACCACCTTCATTCGTTGACTATTTGACTATTGTCTTAATATATTATATTTGACTTTTTGCCCTTTGTCAATGAATATCCATTGCAGAAGACCCAAAATATCGACATGAAAAAGGCAGGGGAAAACTACTCTGCCTTCACATATCTTCCTCTGCCTTCATGAGTTCATAGAGCTCCACCGTCTCACGGATCCGCTTCTTTTCATCTGCTGTAAGTGTATGGTAGCGTTCCTTTTCCCCCTGCTTGTAATAGCGGATAACCGCCTTCTTTGCACTTCCCACCCGCTTCAGCGTGGCGAGAATAGACTTATCCGCCGTCAGCACGTAGTTTTCAGATAGGGACTCGGCATTGACAGCCATGAACTTATGAAGCTTCGACGGATCGAAGGCCTCCGTATCCGTCACGCCGTCCGTCGTAATGTCCAGGTGATCGCCGAATATCCAATTTGTCCCCGCAGGATCATTTATGGTGTAGTAGTAGTATACATCGTGCTTCAGGAGCACCTCGCCGCCGCCCGTCTCGATGATGAAGGGACGCAGATAGACGCCGGGGGCGGGCTTGTCAGAGTAGCCGAAGGTGTAATATGTCATCTCCCCCTTTTGCCGCTCCTGCATGTGGGATTTCAGCTCCTCAATGCGAGACTCGCGCGCTGTATGCTCCGCCTGCTTTTTTCGCTCCTCCTGTGTCTGGGTCGTCGAGCTATCCTGCGTGGTTGCAGGCTCTTCTTTTTCCATCTCTGCCTTTACCGGCGCTTCTTCGGCAGGCTTCTGACTGTCCAGAACAAAATACGCCGTGATGCCGCCCGCCATCAGGAGGATATAGCAAAACACTGCTATGAGAACAATACGAGATGTCTTCATAGCAGTGCCTCCATTCGCTTATCGCTTTATCTATATTCTATTTTCTCATAGACCGAGGAGCGCGTCAAGCTTTGCTTTGTCGAAGCTCACCACATAATCCTTGCCATTCACCGTGGTGACGGGAACGACCGTATCGCCGGAGATGCGCTTGCACTCCTCTAGATCCTCCTCGCTGTTTTCGATGTTGTGCTCCTCATACTCGATCCCCTTGGACTTCAGATACTTCTTGACCTTGTCGCACCAGGGGCACTGGGTGATGGAATAAACCTTTACCATAATTATACACTCTCCTTACGTGATAGGCTCTGAATATACTCGTCGGCGAGAATCCCTGCCGTCGTCCCGTCAGAAGCCGCTGTCGTGAGCTGGCGGATTTCCTTTTCCCGGATATCCCCTGCCGCAAAGACGCCGGGGATATTTGTGCGACAATCCTCGCCGCTGGCAATGCGACCCGTGGGTCCAAGGGCAATCTGTTCCTTGAAAAGCTCCGTATTGGGTATGACGCCGATATTGACAAAAATACCGTCGATTGGGAGCGTCTTGTCCTCTCCCGTAACCTTGTCATGAATCCGGACCCGCTCCAGGTGTCCGTCTCCCTCCAGTCCTACGATATCCGTCTCCAGGAGGATCTCCACATTCGGCTTTGCGCGCAAGCGGTCGACGCTCGTCTTGTCAGCCCGGAGCTGGGAACGATGGATGACGTAGAGCTTCTTGGCGTACTTCGTCAGATAGTAGGCCGCATCGATGGCTGCATTGCCACCGCCTGCCACAGCGATGATCTTGTCCTGATAGAGGTGACCATCACAGAGCTCGCAGTAGTGGATGCCCTTGTCCTCATAGCGGGGCGCCTCGGGGAGCGGAAGCTTCCGACGATTCATGCCGGTGGCGAGGATGACTGCCTTCGCCTCATAAATGACTGACTCCGTCTCCACCAGCTTCGGCTGGGAGGCGAGCTCCAAACGCTCTATGCTGTCGAACTCGTCCACCGTAGCCCCGTACTTTTCCGCCTGCTGCTGGACGATGCCCATGAGGTCGCCACCAGCCACACTCAGAAAGCCCGGATAATTTTCGATGCCCGCCGTATTGGCAATCTGCCCGCCTACAAGACTGTTTTCCAGCACGAGGACGTCGAGGTTGGAACGACCCGCATAGATGGCAGCCGTGAGACCGGCCATCCCTGCGCCGACAATGACGACATCCTTTTGAATCCTTTTCTTATCCATACGCATCCGTCCTTTCACTTGGTATGGACCCATTATAAGGACATCTGCTCTTTCCGTCCGTTACCTGGTTACAATCAAGAAAAAGAATCAATGGTCGATAAAACGCAATACCCAGAAAACGGCAAAGGCAATGATCGTGCCCAGCATGACGCCATTGATGCGTATCCACACGAGATCCGGCGCCACCTTGTCGTAGACGAGACGGTTGAGCTCCGCATCTGTCAGGCGGGACAGGACCCTCTCCACGATGACGCCGATAAGGGTCTGAGCGTGGAGAGCTGAGCGGGCGATGAGCTCATAGAGAAAATGGCCAACTTTCCCGCGAAGGGCATCATCCTCCTTCAGAAGCAGGAGTGCGCGCGCATATTCCTGCTCCAAAATCTCCGTCAGGCGGCTGCGAAGCATGGGAAACGTCGTATCCGGCTCCTGCTCCCCCGCCATCTGTCCCGATAGACGATCGCGTAGCGTGTTCCAGGCCTCCTGCAGAGCACGTTCCAGTGGAAGATCCGCCACTAGGTTCTCGTAGAGCTCCTGCACGAGCTCATGAAAGGAGCTATCCTTCCCAAGGGACGCCGCCCGCTCGTAGAATATGGAGAGCACATCCTGCTGTAGGTGAGAGTCCTCCTCGGCAAGCTTTGTCAGGACATTTGCCAGCTGCTTTTGCAGGAGCGTCGCCGCTTCATCCATATTGACGATGTTTGTCGCCTTTGCAATCCAGCTGAGAAGCCAGGCCCCATCGCTTTCCGTGCGCTCCTCCTCATATTTCGTGAGCCACGCTTCGATGGCCTCGTGCATAGCCAGTGATTCGACGCGTTCGCGAAAGGAAACGGCGAGGGCAGCCAGAATGGCCTTGTCCCGGCCGCTCCGCTGGAGCCAGCCACCAAGAGCAGCGAAGAATTGGGTAGGCGGCAGCTGGCGCAGCATCGCCCGAAGCTTCTCCGCCATATCCGCTGCATCAAAGGCAGCCCTTTCCGTCAGCACGTGGCGCTCGATGTAGGTGCGTGCACCGAGGGTGAGGCGCGTCCGCGTCTCCTCCTTTTCCAGCCATTTCAGCAGCATGGGGAGGAAATGAATCCGCTCCAAATGATGAAAGATCTTGCGTCGGGAGAAGATTTCCTTCTGTACCATGCGTACGGAGGCCTTGATGAAGGCAACGCGTCGATTGGGAAGAATCGCTGTATGGTAGGGAAACCCCAGAGGCTTGCGGAAGAGCGCCGTCACGGCGAACCAGTCCGCAACGCCGCCCACAAGCGCTCCCTCTGCGCAAAAGAGCAGGCCATCCGCCCATAAGGAATGGGGCGCATGGAGGTGCAACGCGAGTGCTGCCAGAAAGGCAAGGAATGCGAGAAAGAGCGAAGCATCTGCCCGATTCCATCGTTTCATACGCCCCACACCCCCTCTGCAATCTTCACAAGCAGATAGAGCCCCATGCCCACAAGGGAGCCGACGACTGCGCCGTTGATGCGGATCATTTGGAGGTCATCCTCCACTCGCGTCTCTACGAAATGAATCAAAGCATCGTCGGAAAACTCCGCCAGCCGTTCGCGTATCAGTCCCTCGATCGCCCCATGATGCTTCCGGAATTCCGTCTCCAGAAAGTCCTTGATGGATGTATCGAGGCGCTTCTGCATATCTTCCGAGGCGCAAAATGCATCAATCTGTTTGCCGAGAAATGCCACGAAAGCTGGAATCCAAAAGGGATTTTCCGCCTTGACACCGTGCTCCAGCCAATAGATGACGAGCCCCTCGATATCCACTCTCTCTACGAGCTGAGACGCCCAGCGGCGCATCGTCTCCTGGAAGGCTTCCTCCCGGGAGAGTGCCGAGAGAAGCGCCTCGAGCCCCGCCTTTGCACGGACATAGGACTCCCCCTTCTCCTCAAGGAGGCTTTCCAGCGTCTTTTGCATGCGATCATTGAAGATGTGAAGAAGCTCCGCATCGTCGATACCTGCCAAGGAGAGAGCAAACGCCCTGCCGAAGGAATCTCCCTCGTAGGCCTTGCGGAATGCGCGGATATTCTCCTGCAGAAGATTCTGTGCCTGCGGGCTTTTGAGAGCCTCTTTCAGAAAGAGAAAGAAGCTCCGGAGGATACGCCGCGAGTGCACCTCTTCCCCGAGAATCTGGCACATGCTTTGTGCCAGATTCTGCAGGGCTAGGGCAGATAGCCCCTCGCGAAGGGCAGGGGAAAGCTCCCGGGCGATGAGTGCAGAGTCCATATCCGCCGCCACCCGAAGCATGCAGGCTCGCAGGACGGAGATGACCTCCTTACGACCGCCCCGATCCTGGAGATAGCTCACGAGAAGCCCTGCCGTATCCTGGGCCCGGACGATCTCCATGATGTTTTCCGTGCTCAGAAGATCCTCGCTGGTGAAGGTAACAATCGCTTCCGTAATTCGTCCCCGATTACGCCGGAGAATATCCGTGCGATAGGAGATGCCCAAGGGCTTCCGAAAGAGTGCCGTGACGGCGAACCAGTCCGCAAGACCGCCAATCGTCGCCGCGAGAAAACCGTGATGCACCATTCCACCCGCGAAGCCGGCCACCTGAGCTGTACCAAGAAACCCCAGCGCACTGACAGCCAGGGCCAGATTTGCCTTCTGCCGCTTCTTCACGCCGCTCCCTCCTCAGATCTTGTGCGAAATCTCCCGAAGATATGCGCGGAACGCCTCGCCGATATCCTCCCGGCGAAGGGCAAACTCTATCGTCGCCTGCAGGAAGCCAAGCTTATCCCCCAGATCATAGCGACGTCCCTCAAAGTCATAGGCATAGATGAATTGCTTCATTGCCAAGTCACGCAACGCATCGGTCAGCTGGATCTCCCCGCCCTTTCCAGGCTTCGTATTCTCCAGCAGGGAGAAAATTTCCGGAGTGATGACGTAGCGGCCCAGCACAGCAAGGCGGCTCGGGGCCTCCTCCTTCGCGGGCTTTTCTACCATATCCGTTACCCGCACGAGACGCTCGCCCACAGGCTCGCCAGCCACGATGCCATAGGAGGATACCTGATCCTCAGCTACCATCTGGCAGCCCAGCACGCTGCTGCCTGTCTTTTCATAGACATCGATAAGCTGACGAAGGGCAGGCTTTTGGGGATTGTAGACCACGTCGTCTCCCAGGAGCACGGCGAAGGGATCATCGCCCATAAAGGCCTTTGCACAAAGGATAGCATCCCCGAGCCCCCGCATATACCGCTGACGAATGTAGTGAATACGGATATCCGCCGTCTCCTCCACCATGGCCAAGAGATCCAGCTTCCCCTTCTTCCGGAGCTCCGCCTCCAGGGTCGGCGCCGAGTCGAAGTGATCCTCGATGGCCCGCTTACCGTGACCACTGACGATGAGGATATCCTCAATGCCGCTCGCCAGTGCCTCCTCCACGATGAATTGGATGGTCGGCGTATCGACGATGGGGAGCATTTCCTTGGGCGTTGCCTTCGTGGCAGGGAGAAAACGCGTCCCGTAGCCTGCAGCAGGGATGACCGCCTTGCGTATCTTCTTCATGATCGCTCTCCTTATTTTTCATTCGTTATATATTCCTTTGGTATGGCAGAAACAAGTCGGCTCATGGACTGATTTCGCCCGTAGCTCGTCTGGCACCAGGACAGGAAAAGAGCCTTGCGCGGCCTCGTGATGGCCACGTAAAAGAGACGCTTCTCCTCCGCGAGACGCCGCCCCTCACTGGAGCGAAGGGCCGGGAACGTCCCTTCCTGGAGCCCCGCGAGGAAAACGTAGTCAAACTCCGCTCCCTTTGCCTGGTGGACGGTGATGATGGGAATCTCCTGCCGTCGGCTGGAGGCGTCGAGATCCGTATTCGATAAGGCCGTGTATTGCAAAAAACGGATTAAAGCATCCTGAGGCGACGTACTCACATCGTCAAGATCCCTTGCCTGCACATAGAGGCTTCTGAGATTCTCCACCCGTTGTTCCTCTTTATGCTTGTGGTAGTAGGCATCTATGCCCATCTCTGTCACGATTTTTGCGATGAGCTGATAGGGCCGCAGCGTGACCGCCTCCGCTCGAAAGGTAGCGAGCTTTTCCGCAAGAGGAGCGAACTTCGCTGCCCACTCCCGGATATAGCCACGCCGCTCTTCCGCCTTGGGAAGGACATTCTTCTCCACCGCGAAGTGAAGGATGTCCGCCGTGGCTTTGATATCGTCCAGAGCATCGTGGCTGGAACGATTGGCCGTCTTGCAGAACTCCCCCAGATACTCCAGCTTATGATTGGGAAGATTCGGATAAAACCGACGAAAGATATCGAGGGTATCGTAGTACATGGAGAAGCGCAGCTGTGGGAGCCCCAGCCGCCCCAGATGGCTCGCGAGAATGCCAAGATCATAGGTGACATTATGCCCCACGATGACGCTGTCCTCGGCAAAGCTGCAAAAGTCCTTCAGCACCTCTCCCGCGTCCTCCCCATGGGCAGAAAGCCAGTCATCCGTCATGTGGTGGACCCGCACGCTATCCCCTACGGAGCGGGTCGGTCGCAGTACCCGGTTGAACGTATCGAGGATTTTCCCCGTCCAGTCCACCCGGATGCCTGCGATCTGGATGATCTCATCCCGGGTGATATCCACGCCGGTGGACTCCACGTCGAAGACCACCACATTCCCCTGGTCCAGCGCCTCAAGGAGCCCCGCAAAGGGGTCCCCGCGCGATAGCGTTGCCGTATCCGCAAAGTCCGTGATGCGCACGCCTGCCAGTCGATAGGGTCTAGAGGAAATCTTCTGGATGGCCGCAGGGCCTATCCCATCTCCATATCGGTTCAAAATGCGGATAAAGTTTGCCCCATCGTGCTTGTTCTCCAGAAGCTTCAGGAAAGCCAACACGTCCTTTACCTCTTGGCGGCGATAGAACTTCTGCTCCTCCGCCAGCAGGAAGGGAATACGCTCTGCCACCGGTACCCGTAGGGAAAGCGTCCGAAAATACGAGGTGAGGGATTTGTTGTAGTAATTGCTCCGGGTCAGCACGCAGATACGAGAATACTCCGTCGTGCCAAGCTGTTGAATCTTATAGTAAATCCACTGGGCCTCATCGGCGATATCCGACGCACCCCGCAGCACGATATTTTGCCCGATCTCCCGGCTCATGGCCTTGAGTCCGTCGGGATAGATGGCTCGCACCCGCTCCGGGAAAAGGTTTGCAAGGCATGCGAAGGATGCCTGGAGGAGCTTTGTCGTCGAGCGATAGTTTTCCTTCAGTGCAATGCGCTTTGGCCTGTGGGTCTTTTCAAAGGACTTCAGGATTTTCTCCGGGCTCGAGCCTCGCCACTCATATATCGTCTGGAAGAAATCCCCCGCCAGGAGGATGCGGCTTGAGCCAAATATCCTGGCAAGAATAGTATACTCCAGAATACTCGTGTCCTGGACCTCGTCGATATGGATATAGGAAAAGCGCCGGGTCCACCGTATCGCTATGGCGGGATTCGCCAGGAGCACATCTGCCTGCACGATAAGATCTGTAAAGTCCAGGGCGTGCATATCCCGGAGATGCCCATCATACTCCGCCGTCACCCGAGGGCCCCAGGAGAGCCAGCCCTCGTAGAGGGGCCGGCTAAAGCCATAGCTCCCGTCGGAGGCAAGCGCCTCCACTGCCTTCTTCCGTTTTTCCAAGAGCCTTCGGAGCACCGTCCGGTAGATCTCCTCACTGCTCTCCCCCTCGGGCTGCTCCAGTCCATACTCCGCCCGCGCCTCCTTCAGCTGCATGACAAGTGCATAGACAGCCTTCAGAGGCCATGCATCCCCCAGGAGCTCGACCAGCACCTCCCGGCTGTCCGACTCATCAAAGATGGTGAAGTCCGCAAAGAGATCGCTGTGGCGCTTTGCCTCCGCCTTGATGAGATCGTA
Source organism: uncultured Mitsuokella sp. (assembly GCA_945877355.1). Lineage (GTDB taxonomy): Bacteria > Bacillota > Negativicutes > Selenomonadales > Selenomonadaceae > AWVT01. The sequence goes on from CAMCRT010000046.1 coordinate 15,176, forward strand.
GCAAAAGGCATGGAACGTCCGGACCACCACATGTTTTGCCCGTTCCCCTGCCCGCAGGGCTATGCGGGACTCCATCTCACGGCAGGCCTTATTCGTAAAGGTCAGGCAGAGGATTTCCTCCGGCTCCACCCGGCCCTCCTCCAGAAGGAGTGCGATACGGCAGGCCATTGTATTCGTCTTGCCCGTACCCGCCGGTGCCAGGAGGAGAATGTGGTCCCTATGGTTCGTCGCTGCGAGACGCTGCTGGTCATTCAGCTCCGCTAAAATCGCCTCCGCTCCCATGATTTTCAGTGGCCCAAGGCCGACTCAAACGCCTCGAGGCAAGATCCCTTTTCATGGGCAGACAGAATATCCTCAAAGGACGTGGGCTTCAGCCCCAGTGCCATGAACTTCTTATAGACTGCGATCTGCTTCTCGATGGCCGGCTGGCTGATGCCCCGAGCCGCTGCCTGCTTTGCAAACTCCTCCGATGTCATAAAGACCCTCCTTACCAAATCAAGTGAAATGGCACAATATGCCTTATTACTGCATTTCGTCGAAAACAGGAAAAATCCTCTTTCTTTTGTGAAGAGAACACAAAAATAGCTGTACCGCAAAACACGATACAGCTGATTTTCTATCTAGCTATCAGGCGTCTTCCCAAACAGACTCCGCAATGCGGCGGATGAGCCGGAGCTTCTCCCACTGCTGCTCCTCCGTCAGGAGATTGCCCTCCTCCGTGGAGGAAAAGCCGCACTGGGGGCTAAGCGCCAGCTGCTCCTTCGGCATGAAGGCCTCTGCCTCCTCGATGCGACGGACGACATCTGCCTCCTTCTCCAGCTCCGGCGTCTTCGAGGTCACGAGGCCCAGCACCACCGTCTGATCCTTGATATACTTAAGCGGCGTAAAGTCCCCGGAGCGATCCGAATCATACTCCAGAAAGAACCCGTCCACCCTCGCATGGGGAAAGAGAATCGGCGCGATGGGATCATAGCCGCCCGAGGAGAACCAGGTGGAGCGGAAATTGCCCCGGCAGATGTGCATGGTCACCACGAGATCCTCCGGCTTGTCCTCGAGAGCCTCATTGATGACCTCCACATAGTGACGGCCGATGGCATCCAGGTCAAAGCCCCGCTTCTCGTAGGCCGCCCGCTTCCCCGCGTCGCAGAACTCACCCCAGGACGTATCATCGAGCTGCAGATAGCGGCAGCCAGCATCGTAGAAGGCGCGTATCGCCTTTTTGTAAGCCTGGGCTATGGCGTGATAGAGCCTCTCCTCCTCCTGGTACTGGGCAATCGGCGTATAGCTCTCCGCCCGGACACAGGTAATGAGGTGGAGCATGGAAGGCGAGGGAATCGTGAGCTTCGCCAGGGTGTCCCCCGCCACCTCCTTCAGGAAGCGGAAGTGCTCCAGGAAGGGATGGTCCGCTGGGAAGTCGATATCCCCCACGATCTTGATGGTGGCTGCCTTCGGCTGGGCACCCTTGAAGGCCACCGACCATTTCTCCGCCTTCACCTCCTCGATGCCGTCGAGGGCCGCCAGGAAGTCGAGATGCCAGTAGCGGCGGCGAAGCTCTCCGTCCGTCACAGCCCGGAGGCCTATCTCCTTTTGCTTTGCCACGAGAGCCTTTATCGCTGTGTTCTCTGCAGAGCGCAGCTCCTCCGCGGCGATCTCGCCCCGAGCGAAGGCCTCCCGCTTCTCCTTCAACGCCTCCGGACGGAGGAAGCTCCCGACGATATCATAGCGGAACGGTGCCCGCGCCTTTCTTGCCTTAGCCATAATACACAACTCCTTTTGAATCAGTAGGAATACTAGGTTTCTAAATCATGTGCTTATTATAGCGAAGGACATCCGCCCTGTAAAATATGGGAAACAGTAGCTTTGCCATAGAGAAAACCTATACCAAGCTCACTGCCTAGCAATCGCATGACGCTTGAGTGACTCGATATAGGCCCGGGCAAAGCGCCCTGGGACGATTCGCTTTTGGAGGATATAGCCGATTTCCATATAGTCCTTTACATTGAGGGGTACAGCGCGGATATTCGGCCCATTGAGATCCTCGCTGATGACACCGGAAGAAATCGTATAGCCGTTGAGGCCAATGAGGAGATTGAAGAGCGTCGCCCGATCGCTCACCATGATGTTCTTCGGCGCGTCAAGGGTGCTCTGGATTTCCTCGGAGAAATAAAAGGAATTGTGCTCCCCCTGCTCATAGGCCAGACGCGGATAGGGCGCAAGATCCGCGAGCTCCACCACAGACTTTTTCGCCAAGGGATTTTCTTTTCCCACGAATACGTGAGGCTTTGCCCGAAAGAGCGGATAAAAGGATAGCTCCTTTTCCCGCAAAGCCTTCTTGATGACCGTCTCATTGAAGGGGTTCAGGTAGAGCACCCCCACCTCGCTGCGGAGATGCGCCACGTCCTCCAGGATCTCATACGTCTTTGTCTCCCGGATACGGAAGTCGTAGGAGTCCCCGCCCTGCTCCTTCAAAAGATCGACAAAGGCCTCCACCGCAAAGGAATAATGCTGGGTGGACACGCAGAAGGCATGGCGCACCGGCGCCGCCCCGAAGTACCGCTCCTCGATAAGCCGCGTCTGCTCCATCACCTGCCGGGCATAGCCAAGGAACTCCTCCCCTTCTGGCGAAACGAGGATGCCCTTGTTCGTCCGGGTAAAGAGTACGATACCCAGTTCCTTCTCCAGTTCCTTTATGGCAGCTGTCAGGCTAGGCTGCGCAATAAAAAGCCGCTTCGCCGCCGCACTAATCGTCCCCTCCTCCGCCACCGTCACGATATATTTCAACTGTAAAAGCGTCATAAAAGCCCCTCCTCAAGGAATGCGAAATTCCTTTATATCATACCACAGGGATACAAAGCATCAGAACCAATTTGCCTATTCCCCTCTTAGTGTAAAATAATACTCGGTGGGGTTGCAATAAAAAGGGATGACCTTTATC
>CAMCRT010000047.1 GCA_945877355.1 uncultured Mitsuokella sp.
GTGACGGAGCTCGCCAAGACCTTCAACCACATGCTGGACCGCCTCGAGAGCGGCTTTGAGCAGCAGAAGCGCTTCGTCTCCGATGCCTCCCATGAGCTTCGGACGCCGGTGACGGTCATCCTGGGCTACTCGGACATGCTGGCCCGCTGGGGCAGCACGGACAAGGAGATCCTGGAGGAGGGCATCACCTCCATCCGCACGGAGGCGGAGAATATGCAGCAGCTCATCGAGCGGCTGCTCTTCCTCGCCCGGACGGATCAGAACCGCCAGAAAATCGATAAGGAGCTGGTGGAGCTATCGGAGCTGGTGGAGGATGTCATGCGCCGGGCGGATGTCATCGCAAAGGACCATCAGGTGGAGCTCCTCGAAAATGACGAGGGGACGGTGGTGGCCGATCCGGTGCTGCTGCGCCAGATGCTGCGCATCTTCCTGGACAATGCCATGAAGTACACGCCAAAGGGGGGCAGGGTGACTGTGAGCTCCCATCGAGAGGGCAGCATCATGGTCCTCGCCGTGGCGGACAATGGCATCGGCATTGCGGAAAAGGATCAGGAAAAGGTATTCGACCGCTTCTATCGGGCCGATACCTCCCGCACGAAGAAGACGGGGGGCACGGGCCTGGGGCTCCCCATCGCCAAGTGGATTGCAGAGCAGCATGCTATCGACCTCAGCCTCACCAGCAAGCTCGGCGAGGGAACGACCATCACGCTCCGGATCCCCCTGGTGGAGACGGGAGATACGGGCTCTGCTGCTGAAAATGATGAGGCGTAGGGAAATCAATAGGAGAGAGATATGAAAGTTTTTGTCACAGGCGCAATGGGGCAGGTTGGCTCCAGCTGCGTCCTGGAGCTCAAGAGCCGCGGCATGGACGTGCGCGGCGTCTCGAGCAAGGATTTTTCCATCACGGATACGGAGGCGCTCCGAAAGGCGCTCCTTGACTACCAGCCGGATGTGGTCATCCACGCTGCCGCCTATACGGCAGTGGACAAGGCGGAGGAGGAGCCAGAGCTCTGCCGCGAGGTCAATGCGGATGCCACGGCGGAGCTCGCCAAGATCTGCGCCGAGATCAATGCAAAGCTCGTGTATTTCAGCACGGACTATGTATTCCCGGGGACGGGGACGGCCTCCTTCGAGGTGGGCTCGGAGACGGGGCCTCTGAATGTCTACGGCAGGACGAAGCTCCTGGGGGAGCTGGCGGTGCGGGAGTACGTGCCACGCCACTTCATCCTGCGCATCTCCTGGGTATTCGGCCCGGGCGGGAAGAACTTCATCCGCACCATGATGAAGCTGTCGGAGACCCATGAGGAGGTCCGGGTGGTGGACGACCAGGTGGGATCGCCCACCTACGCCCGGGATGTGGCTGTGCTTGTCGCCCACATGATCGAGACGGATCGCTTCGGCACCTACCACGCGACGAATGAGGGCTTCTGCTCCTGGGCAGAGCTGGCAAAGGAGGTATTCCGCCAGGCGGGGCGCAGCACGAAGGTCATCCCTGTGCTCTCCTCCGACTACCCCACGAAGGCAAAGCGCCCGCGGAACTCCCGCCTCAACAAGTCCTCCCTGGATCGGGGCGGCTTCCCCCGCCTTCCCCGCTGGAAGGATGCGGTGGGCCGCTACCTTATCGAGCTGGCAAAGGAAGAGTAATAGAAATACGAGAACGTGAATGTTCTACGCAGCTTAGAACATGAAACGTATCATGCGAAGACGCCCTCCCATAAGCGTAACGTTGTGGAGAGGGCGTTAAGCTTGCATTTTTTTCGCCCTCCGCCCGGAATTCACCGTTCAAGCAACGCGCGTTTTGAATGGAGGGCGGTAAATTAAGCGAAGAAAATGCAAGTAGCCCTCGGAACTCTGTGAAGCGTTGGGAGGGTGTCTTCGCTACTCGCCTCTTTTTTTTCTTGCACCTTTTCTTTGTATGGTATATACTTACATTTGTATCTGTATAAGGAACTATGCTTTAGGAGGCATTCTATGTTTCGCTCCATTGGAAGAAAGTACCAGGAAACGGCATTGATCAAGCTCATCATTGTCGGCCTTATCCTCGGCATCCTCATTGCCGTCGGGGCACCTCAGGCGATTCCGGCTGTTGCCGTTCTAGGCAAGCTCTTTGTCCTTGCCCTGAAGGGCGTGGCGCCGATCCTCGTCTTTATCCTCGTCATGAACGCCATGGCCCAGAAGAACTCGGACGCCAGCGCGGCCATGAAGCCCATCGTGCGCATGTACGTCTTTGCCACGTTCTTCGCGTCCATCGTGGCCGTGTGCTTCGCCTTCGCCTTCCCGTCGGAGCTGACGCTCCAGGCGGCGGAGTCGGATATCACGCCGCCCTCGGGCATCGTGGCCGTGCTGCAGAACCTCCTGCTCTCCATCGTGGACAATCCGATTCACGCCCTTGCGAGTGCCAACTACATCGGCATCCTCGCCTGGAGCGTGCTGGCGGGCATCGCGCTCCACTCGGCCAGTGACACCACGAAGGTGATGCTGGCGGATTTCGCCAAGACGATCACGAAGATCGTCCAGTGGGTCATCCGCTTCGCCCCCTTCGGCATCATGGGCCTCGTGGCGGACTCCATCGGCACCAGCGGCATCGGAGCCCTCATCGGCTACGGCCATGTGCTCCTCGTGCTGGTGGCCTGCTTCTTCACCGTGGCCTTCATCATGAACCCCATCATCGTCTATGCCCATATCCGCAAGAATCCGTACTCCCTCGTCTGGGCGACCATCAAGGAGAGCGGCATCTACGCCTTCTTCACCCGGAGCTCCGCGGCGAATATCCCCGTGAACCTGGATCTCTGCAAGCGGCTGGGGCTCAATCCGGACGTGTTCTCCATTTCCATCCCCCTGGGCGCCACCATCAACATGAGTGGCGCGGCCATCACCATCGCGATCCTGTCCCTGGCGGCGGCCCATACCCTCGGGGCCTCCGTGGACCTGCCGACGGCGCTGCTTCTCTGCATCGTGGCGACAGTGGGCGCCTGCGGCGCGTCGGGCGTTGCGGGCGGCTCCCTCATGCTCATCCCCGTGGCCTGCGCCTCCTTCGGCATCGGCAATGATATCGCCATGCAGGTGGTGGGCGTCGGCTTCATCATCGGCGTGCTCCAGGACTCCTGCGAGACGGCCCTCAACAGCTCCAGCGACGTGCTCTTCACGGCAACGGCAGAGTTCGCGGAGCGGGCAAAGGAAGGGACCCTCACCGCTGAGGATCTCGTGCCGAGCCACGAGGCGTGATAGAGTTGTGAGGATATCGGACAAAAGCAAAGGGCTGTTTCACACGATTTGTGTGAAACAGCCCTTTTGTCATGCGAGTAGCGAAGACACCCTCCCAACGCTTCACGGAGTTCCGAGGGCTACTTGCATTTTCTTCGCTTAATTTACCGCCCTCCATTCAAAACGCGCGTTGCTTGAACGGTGAATTCCGGGCGGTGGGCGAAAAAAATGCAAGCTTAACGCCCTCTCCACAACGCTACGCTTATGGGAGGGCGTCTTCGCAAGATGGGTTTATTGTTCTAGGTTAGGTGCAATAAACCCTTTTCATTGTGCGTTCGATTATGCACCGACGACCGTGTTGAGGTTCTTGATGAGCTCATCAACGTCGATGCCGTGGGCCATGGCGCCCTGCTCGATGTTCTCGAAGTGGGAGGCAGCGCAGCCGAGGCAGCCCATGCCGGAGTTCATGAAGACCTCAACCGTGTCGGGATACTGCTGGACGACTTCCATGATGCCCATGTCTTTTGTGATTGCCATAATGATACCCTCCTGTTTGAAAGCGCGGAGCCCAAGGCCCACGCAATGTGTCAGCTCGTTGGGAGTGATTCCCATATAGGCATTATAGCACACCTAGCCCGCAATGCAAGGAAATTTTTCTTTTTGACATTTTGCCCTTGTAGGGGGCAGCGCAGTCAGCCGATGGTCTTTCCCGAGGCCGCCTGGAGGAGAAGCGTCTCCTGGGCGGAGAGCTGGGGCGCGTTTTTCTTGTGGGAAGCGCGGATATAGCTGCCATCGGAGCGCATGAGGCTCGCGTGGGTCGTGTCCTTCAGGTACGTCTTGAGGATAGCCCGAAGCCGCTTTTGGTGGCTCTTTTCCCGGACGGGGATCATGAGCTCCACCCGGTTGTTGAGATTCCGGGGCATCCAGTCGGCGGATGTGATATAGACCTCGTCCTCGCCCCCATTCCGGAAGTAGAGGATGCGGCTGTGCTCCAGGAAGCGGCCCACGATGCTCCTGACCCGGATGTTTTCGCTGAGGCCCGCAAGCCCCGGCCGGAGGACGCAGATTCCCCGCACGATGAGGTCGATTTTGACCCCAGCGCAGGAGGCCTCGTAGAGCTTTGCGATGAGGAAACGATCGAGAAGGGAGTTCATCTTGGCGGCGATATAGGCTTTCTCTCCCCGCTTTGCCGCGGCGATTTCCCGGTCGATGCAGGCCATGATGGTCTCCCGCATGTTGATGGGAGCCACCACGAGCCGGTTCCAATCCGGCGGATCGGAGAAGCCCGACAGCAGGTTGAAGAAATGGGAGGCGTCGATGCCGATCTCCGTATCGCAGGTGAAGAGGCCCACGTCCGTGTAGAGCTTCGCCGTCTGGCCGTTGTAGTTGCCAGTGGCCAGATGGCAGTAGCGGCGGATGCCATCCTCCTCCCGGCGGATGACGAGGGTGATCTTCGAGTGGGTCTTGAGGCCGAGAATGCCGTAGATGACGTGGCAGCCCGCCTCCTCGAGACGGCGGGCCATGAGGATGTTGTTCTCCTCATCGAAGCGGGCCTTCACCTCCATGAGGACAGTGACCTGCTTGCCGTGGCGGGCAGCGGCCTCGAGAGCATCGATAATGGGGGAGTGGCTCGAGACGCGATAGAGGGTCTGCTTGATGGCGAGGACATTTTCATCCCGGGCGGCGGAGGCCACGAAGTCCTCCACGATCTGGAAGCTCTCGTAGGGATGGTGCACCAGAAGATCCTTTTCACGGATGGCGGCAAAGAGATCTCGAGTCCCCCGCGCCGCCAGCTCGATGGATGGGCGGGGTGTGAAGGGGGGATAGCGGAGACTATCGAAGCCGGCGAGGTTTGCAAAGGAGCCGAAGAAGGCACCTCCCAGGGGTCCGCTTGCGAGATAGATGTCCTCCGTGTGGATCTCCAGCACTCGCTCCAGGAGGGCCCGTGTCTCCCGGGAGGCACTTTTGGAGAGCTCCAGCCGGACGACGGCGCCCTTCTTGCGCCGCTCCAGGGACTTTTCCACCTCCGCCAAGAGGTCGTCCACGTCCTGGCGGATGTCGAGATCCGCGTCCCGGGTGATGCGGAAGGGGGTCGCCTCCAGGATTTCATAGCCCGGGAAGAAATGGGCGGCGAAGTGGGAGAGGATATCCTCGAGATAGAGGAAGTGGGTCACATTCGGCAACTTGATGATGCGGGTGATGACGGGAGCTGGCACGGGGAGGATGGCGCTTTTCACCTCGTCCTCCCCCTCCTTCTTGAGCCGGATGGCGAGGTTCAGGCTCTTGCTGGAGAGGAAGGGGAAGGGGTGGGCAGGATCCACCGCCATGGGGGTGACCACGGGGAAGATTTCCCGCTCGAAGTACTCCCGGAGCCAGAGGGACTCGGCACTGCCCAGATCCTTTGGGGAGACGAAGGTAATGCCAAGGGCAGAGAGATCCCCCAGCACGATGGCGAGGCAGCGGTAGGCCGTGCGCATCTGGGCATGGGCGCGGCTGGCGACGGCCTGCATCTGGCCCATGGGGGTGAGGCCGCTGATGTCGATGTGGTCGATGCGGTTCTCGATGAGGTGCTTGAGGCCCGCCACGCGGATCATGAAGAATTCGTCGAGGTTCGACCAGGTGATGGCGATGAAGCGCAGGCGCTCGAGGAGAGGCGTCTCCTTGCGCATGGATTCCCGGAGCACCCGCTGGTTGAAGGCGAGCCACGTGCACTCCCGATTGAGATAGTATTGGCGGTCGTTGTAGTCTATGGGCTTTTCCGATGGCATAGGAATCCTCACTTTCTATGGAGAAGGGGCGTGATGCCGAATATTTCGCGAAAGAGCTGCGAGGCCCGCTCGAAGGTCCAGCGGATGAGGGAGATATCCTCCTCGCTCTCACAGGTGATAAGGAGCTCCTCTTTGGAGAGCGTGGCGGTGACGTCCTTGATTTTTCCGCTGTGACCCTGGTCCAGCGCGTCGGCTAGACGCAGTATGGCGCAGCACTTGTCCGTCAGGATCTTCTGCTCCTGGGAGAGGGACTCGTAGTGGGTGCTGTGCCGGTCGGGATTGTCCTTGCTGTAGTAGTAGCTGATGGCGGCGATGCACCGCTTTTCCGCATCGCTTACGCCGAAGATGTCCGTGCCCTCGATGATCTGCCAGGAGTGGAGGGGGTAGTTCCGGAGGTTCACGTATTTCCCCACCTCGTGGAGGATGGCGCTCATGCGCAGGAGAAGCCTTGCCCGGGGCGTGAGGCCTTGGGTCTCCTGCAGCGCGTCAAAGAGCAGCATGGCGTATTTTTCCACCCGGGCGTCATGGTCGCTGCTGGCACCGTAGCGGGCCGCAATGCTGCGGGCAAGGTCGATCTGGAGCTCGCTCTGGGCCGCGACAGCCTTCGGGGAGTAGAGCCCCGCACCGTACCAGGCGGCACAGCCGGTGACAAACGTGATGTCGTAGACATAGATGGACTCTATGGGCATCGTCCGGACAATCTCATCGTATAAGAGGAGCGTCGGCAGGAGCAGCGTCGCCCGCCGCTCCGGGAGGCCGAACTTGTGCATAAGCTTCTTGACCGTGAGCGGCACGAGGCCGTCCACGAAGCGCAGGAGCGCCTCCCGGCCGATGACGACGGGGAGCTCCTGCCGGTCGGGCACCAGCAGGGACGCGAGGATGCGGGCCTCGAAGCCCGAGAGCACGAGGGTGCTGATGGAGGACTTCTCGATGTGGGGCCATAGGGTCGATAGGCTGGCGTGGAAGTAGTCCCGCATGGCGGAGGGGAAGGTGAGCTCCTGGCGCTGCTGCTTCGTGAAGCGCTCCAGGACGCTGAGGCGGCCCCCCTCCACATTCATCTGGAAGAGCAGCCGCCCCGCCTTCCACCCGGTAAAGCCCACGCCGCCGGAATTCACGTCCAGGAGGAGCAGGGGCTTTTTCCCGAGGGGCGCCTTCTCCTTCAGCAGCCGATGGTGGAGGGCAAAGAATTTATAGAAGATTTCCTCCGCCATATCGGCCACGTGGAAGGAAAAGCCCGTGCGCAGCCGCAAGAGGTCGAGAATGCCAAGGCTGTTCTCCGCCTCCCGGATGACGGTGGTAGCGATGGGGCAGACCTCCGTGACGCCGTAGTCCGCGAGCAGCTGGCGGAAGCCCATGAGAATCTGGCTGAGGTCGTGGATGGAGGCAAAGGACAGGCGATGGGTCCGAAAGATTTCCTCGCCGAAGGTCGTCTCCTTCTGGGCCTGCTCGAGGATTTTTATCCTGTCCGGCGAGGCGTATTGCACGATGGCGATGCTCACCCGGATGGAGCCGATATGGACGATGGCAAAGGGTGGATGGGTCTTCATAGAAGCCTCCTTGAAAAGAGGGTGGTTTCGAATTCGTTCTCCCACATAATTTCGTGAAAAAACGCGCAACTTCCTTCTTCTTCTATGTAATATTTTTGTTAACAAGGGATGGACATATACGGGTTGGATAGAAATGAAAATATGATTTAGAAAAATAGTGATATATACGATTTTATAAAAGAAAAACGAAAATAAACTTGCAAAAATAAGGGCAAAGTGCTATGATAGGAGCAAGAACAGAGAAGGAAAGGAGGAATCGGAATGCGGATACTCGTCACGGATTCCTACGAGGCCATGAGCCGGGAGGCAGCGAAGATACTCGCCGGCCAGATATGGCTCTGGCCCGATACGGTGCTGGGCCTCGCCACGGGCAGCACGCCTGTGGGAATGTACCGGGAGCTCATCCGCCTGCACCGGGAGGAGGGACTGGACTTTTCCCAGGTCACCAGCTTCAATCTCGATGAATACGTGGGCCTCGGGCCGGAGGACGACCAGAGCTATCAGGCCTTCATGCATGCGCACCTCTTTGACCAGGTCAATATCGACCCGGCAAGGACCCACGTGCCCAATGGCAAGGCGGAGGATATCGAAGGAGAGTGCGACCGCTATGAGAAGGCCATAGGGGAGGCGGGCGGCATTGACTTGCAGGTCCTCGGCATCGGGCGGAATGCCCACATCGGCTTCAATGAGCCGGATGACCACTTCGCCCGCCAGACCCACCGAGTGGCCCTGAAGGAGAGCACGATCCGGGCAAACTCCCGCTTCTTCGAGCGGGAGGCGGATGTGCCCCGCTACGCCATCAGCATGGGCATCGGAACCATCCTGAAGGCCCGGCGGATACTGCTCCTCGCCAATGGCAGGGAAAAGGCACAGGCCGTCTACGACGCGGTGCTCGGCGACATCACACCGGAGCATCCCGCCTCCATCCTCCAGTTCCACCCCCAGGCGATGCTCCTCCTCGACCGGGAGGCGGCCTCGCTGCTGCCGGAGAGGAGCAAAGTATGATACAATAGGCGATATGCACGGGATATGCCATCCGCTGGCTTTTGGGCCGGCATTGGCTCCCGGAGAAATAACTCCCCATCAATCATCAAGGAGTGGATGTTATGTCAATCTTTACAAAAGAGACGGGCGGATCGCTTTTCGCGGCGGCGCAGCGTTTCGGGAAATCCTTCATGCTTCCCATTGCCGTTCTGCCAGCAGCGGGCATACTGCTCGGCATAGGCGGTGCCCTGTCAAATCCCAATACGGTGCAGGCGTATCCGATCCTGAACGTCGCCTGGCTGCAGGATGTCTTTGCTATCATGGCTTCTGCTGGCAATATCGTCTTTGCCAACCTGGCACTTCTCTTCGCCATCGGCATTGCCGTCGGCCTTGCCCGCTCGGATAAGGGCACGGCAGGGCTCGCCTCAGCACTGGCCTTCCTTGTCATGAATGCTACAATCAATGCCATGCTTAAAATTACAGGCACACTGGCAAAGGATGGGCTTGCCAGTGTGGGACAGGGAATGACGCTTGGCATCCAGACGCTGGAGACCGGCGTGTTCGGCGGCGTCGTGGTGGGCATCATGACATACATCCTGCACAAGCGGTACAACAAGATTGAGCTGCCGCCTTTCCTGGCGTTCTTTGGCGGCTCCCGGTTTGTTCCCATCATTGCCTCCTTTTCCGCAATTTTCCTCGGCCTCATCATGTTCGTCCTTTGGCCGCATTTCCAGAAGATTATCTTCGGCCTTGGCGGCCTTGTGGACTCGACCGGGTATATCGGAACGTTGATCTACGGCTTTGTCCTTCGCATGCTCGGGCCCTTCGGACTTCATCACATCTTCTATCTCCCCTTCTGGACGACGGCGCTCGGCGGTACGGCCGTCATCGATGGGCAGCTCGTTGAGGGCACTCAGCGCATCTTCTTCGCCCAGCTGGCAGATCCCAATACGGAGCACTATTATATCGGCATCTCCCGCTTCATGTCCGGCCGCTTCATCACCATGATGTTCGGCCTCCTGGGGGCTTGCCTTGCCATGTACCATACGGCGCGCCCAGAAAACCGCAAGGTTGTTGGCGGCCTGCTCCTTTCGGCCGGCCTCACCTCCTTCATGACGGGCATTACGGAGCCTATCGAGTTCTCCTTCCTGTTCGTTGCACCAGCACTCTATGTGCTCCATGCCTTCTTTGATGGCTGTGCCTTTATGATTGCGCACATCCTTCAGATTACCGTCGGCCAGACCTTCTCTGGCGGCTGCATCGACCTCATTCTCTTTGGCATATTGCAGGGAGATGCCAAGACGAACTGGCTTTATATCCCCATGGTGGGAATTCCCTGGTTTTTCCTCTACTATTTCTCCTTCAAGTACCTCATCCTGAAGTTCGACTTCAAGACACCGGGTCGTGAAGTGGAGGAAGAGGCAGAGCCGGAGACGGATCTGGCAGAAATGAAGAGTGACCGGGCCTTCCTCATCATCGAGGGGCTTGGTGGTGCTGAGAATATCCAGGAGGTAGACTGCTGTGCAACGCGCCTCCGGGTGACTGTCAAGGATGGGGACAAGGTTCGCGAACGCCTTCTGAAGGAAAGCGGAAGCCGTGGCGTCCTGCGGAAGGGCACAGGCGTCCAGGTGATTTATGGGCCGGGCGTCACAGTCATCAAGAACGAGGTGGAGGAGAAGCTGGGTCTTTCCTGATGGAGATCGCAGCTTGCTCACGGATATCTGTTGAGGATGGTTTTATGGATTTCTTTTCAAGTGTCAAGGGGAAACTGATTGTTTCCTGCCAGGCGCAGCCAAAGGAGCCCCTTCATAGCTCCTTTATCATGGGCCGTATGGCAAAGGCTGCTCTGGAGGGGGGCGCCGCCGGCATCCGCTCCGAGAGCGTGGCGGATATCGACGAAATCAAAAAGGTAGTTGACCTGCCCCTTATCGGCCTCATCAAGCGGGACTACGCGGACTCGCCCATCTACATCACCCCCACGATGCGGGAGGTGGAGGAGCTCCTCGCCACAAAGGCGGAGATGCTTGCCCTCGATATGACAGACCGGCCTAGGCCCCATGGGGAGCAGGCAAAGGACCTCATCGACGCCATCCACGCCGGCGGCAGGCTCGTCCTTGCGGATATCTCCACCTACGAGGAGGGTATGAAGGCGGCAGAGCTTGGAGTCGATGCGATATCCACCACCATGTCGGGCTATACGCCCTACTCTCCGCAGCTCGAGGGGCCGGACTTTACCCTCATGAAGCGTCTCGCCAAGGACGCGCCCGTGCCCGTCTTTGCAGAGGGGCGTATCAACACGCCGGAGGAGCTCAGACAGGCGCTGGGGACAGGCGTCTATGCAGCCATTGTGGGCTCGGCCATCACGCGCCCGCAGCTGATTACGAAGCGGTTCGCTTCCGCAATTTCCTGATATAAATGAAATAGGAGTGTTGTCAGAGCATTTCGTAGAGAAGCTTCTTTGCGGGATGCTCTGTTTTTGACAGGTGGATAGGAATATGTATTGCGTGATTGATATCGGAGGAACGGCCATCAAATATGGGATATGTGATGAGAAGGGCTCGTTTCTGGAAAAGGGAGTGCAGGAGACGGAAGCAAAGCGTGGCGGCGGGCCGGGCATCGTGAAGAAGGTGCGTGCTATCCTGGGGAAAATCCAAGAGCGCGGCGGGATTGCTGGAATCGCCATCTCGACGGCCGGGATGGTGGACGAAAAGGAAGGGAAAGTCCTCTATGCGCTCCCGGAATCCATCCCCGACTATACGGGGACAAACTGGAAGGCGCTCCTCGAGGCGGAGTTCGGCGTGCCCTGCACGGTGGAAAACGATGTGAACTGTGCGGCCCTCGGCGAGTATTGGAAGGGGGAGGGCAGGGGGGCCCGCTCCCTCTTTGCCATGACCATCGGCACCAGCGTGGGCGGGGCCCTCGTCCTCGACGGCCACGTCCTCCACGGGGCCTCCCAGAGTGCCGGGGAGGTGGCCTACATGCTGCTGCCGGGGGGCCGCCTGCACGATCTGGCCTCCGCCGCGGCTCTCGTGCAGCGCGTGGAGCGGGAAAAGGGGCTTCCGGCCGGCAGCCTTGACGGCAAAAAGGTCTTTCAAAGGATCCGGGAGGGGGACGCGGTGGCGAAGGAGGCTCTCCAGGCCCTTTGCGCGTCCCTGGCGGACGCCATCACGAATATCGTCTGCGTCGCCAATCCCGAGGTCATCCTCCTGGGAGGCGGCATCATGGCCCAGGAGGCGATTATCCGCCCCCTCCTTGAGAAGGCCCTGGAGGCGCGCCTCGTGCCCCGGGTCCTTTCGGCCACCCGCCTCGCCTTTGCCCAGCGGGGCAACGACGCCGGCATGCTGGGCGCCCTGTACTACCATCTGGCCTGTACCGGCAAGGCGTGACAAACAGCATTTTATAGGAAGGAAGAGAGAAAAATGCGTATCGTGGAAGAGCTCGATGCCCCCACCTTCCGGGCATCGAAAATGGACAAGAAGATCATGGCATACCTCCGGGAGCATCTGGCGGAGGCGGGCATCCAGACCATCTCCGAGGTGGCCCAGGGGAGCGGCGTCGCAGAGGCGACCTGTACCCGCTTCGTGCGGAAGCTGGGCTTTCGGGCCTTCTCCGACTTCAAGGCGGCTCTTG
Source organism: uncultured Mitsuokella sp. (assembly GCA_945877355.1). Classification (GTDB taxonomy): domain Bacteria; phylum Bacillota; class Negativicutes; order Selenomonadales; family Selenomonadaceae; genus AWVT01. Next base: position 12,134 of record CAMCRT010000047.1, read on the forward strand.
CAAAGGAGGCCATGGAAATCCGCCGCCACAAGCTTCTCACCGGCAGCGTGGAAAATGGCGAGCCCGTGCGGGAGACGGCGCGAAAGCTCCTCTCCTCCAACATGCGCGCCCTCGAGAGCACCTACGATGCCCTGTCGGAGGAGGCGGTGGGGCTTTGCGCCAAGCGGCTCCTGGGCGCCCGGCGCATCATCTTCATCGGCCTCGGCTACTCCGGCATCATCGCCCAGGACTCCAACTTCAAATTCATGCGCATCGGCATGAACACCTCCGCCGTGAGCGACAGCCACACCATGGTCATGATGGCCTCCATTCTAGGGAAGGACGACGTGCTCTTCGCCATTTCCCACTCCGGCGAGACGGAGGAAATCATCCGGGCCGTGACGCTCGCGAAGAAGAACGGCGTAGAGATCATCTCCCTGACGGAGAGCCATCCCTCCCAGCTTCAGGAGCTATCAGACATCACCCTCGGCTATGTGTCGAACGAGACCCAGCTGGAGTCCGGCTCCATCTCCTCCAAGATGGCCCAGTTCTTCCTCATCGACTTGGTCTATACCCAGATGGTCAAGCTCCAGCCGGAGGCAACGGCAAAGCGCCTCCAGACCACAAAGGCGCTGGAGGCCATTCATCGGCATGATGTAAAAAAATCGAAAAAAACGTAAAATTTATCTATTTGACCTATTGACTTTTTGACTATTTGTGGTATTATAATACTTGCAAGGGGGAAAAGAGGAAAAGAGATAAGCCCCCCGGCAGAAAGACAGCAACGGGCCGCGAAAGCCGCCCGCCCCACATACTACAGATTGTTGAAAGGGGATTTTCACCATGTTTGGTCTTGTTCCGTTTGGCTTCAAAAATGATGTTACCACGAAAGATCCGTTCGAAGGCTTCTTCGACGCATTCAATGAACCGTTCTTCCAGGGCTTCGGCGAGAAGGGCTTCAAGGTGGACGTAAAGGACAACGGCGACCACTACGAGCTCGCCGCAGACCTGCCGGGCTTCGCGAAGGACGACGTGAAGCTCTCCTACGAGAATGGCTACCTGACCATCTCCGCCGAGAAGAAGGACGAGAAGGATGAGAAGGACGACAAGGGCAACTACATCCGCCGCGAACGCAGCTACGGCAGCACGAGCCGCTCCTTCTACATCAACGACATCGACGAGAAGAAGGCCCAGGCAGCCTTCAAGGATGGCGTCCTGACCATCAAGATGCCGAAGCAGACTGAAAAAGTCGAGACGGGTCACACGATCCAGATCGAAGGCTGACCCCCAGCGCACGGGCGCTAGGGAGTAACGAGGCGCAGAGCGAAAGCTCTGCGCCTTTTTGTAGATGATGGTGCAGGATATAGAGAATGAAATGGAGAATACTAACAAGTATAAAGGCATCTAGAATGATGAACGATTTATTTACATAGGAGGGGAAACGATGATTTACACCTTTGAGGAAATCAAACAGCGTATTCATCCGATTCTCGAGGAGTATGCTGTTCGATCGGCTTATCTTTTTGGCTCCTATGCAAGGAATGAGGCAACGGAGGCTAGCGATGTCGATCTGCGCATTGACCGTGGTAACAGCCCCAAGCTCAAGGGCATGTTTGGAGTAAGCGGCTTGCTTCTGGATTTGGAGAAGGCTCTTGGCAAGCCTGTTGACTTATTGACCACGCTGCCAAAGCACTCGAAACTCTTTCGGGAAAATCTTCATAGGGAGGAGAGGCGTATTTATGGGTAAAAGGGAGCGAGATATCCAAGTTCTTCAGCATATTATCCGCTATTGCTGTCAGGTGGATGAAACGATTCGTTTGCTCAACATCACGCAGCAAAGCCTAGAGACTGAGTTTCTTCATCAAAATGCGCTCACTATGCCAATTTTTCAGATTGGAGAGCTTGCAAAACATCTTTCGGATTCCTTTATACAAGAATTCGATGAAATGCCATGGCAAAGTATTCGAGGATTGCGAAATAGAGTAGACCATGTGTACGAAGAAATTGATTATGAAATTATTTGGTATACGGCAACCCAGGATATCCCAATGCTTAAAGACTACACCGAAAAGGCATTGAAATGTTTTGAGCAGAAAACGATGTGATGGGCAGAGGACGCCCACGTTATCATATACACCGTACCTGTGAGGAGACGGGAGAGGTTTTTGAGGATTGGGCACACGTATTCTATATCGATGAAGAGAACCGCTCCGATACACCATTGGGAAAGCTCCTGCAGGATTTCTCCTGCCCAGATCCAGAGAAGATGAACTACAAGGAACTGGCAAAGCGAGCAGATTTCTTCAAGACACAGGAAAAGGGGGTAAGCTTCATGTGCGAGATTATGGATGAGTTCAGAGAGAAATTCGAGAACAAGGGTCGCATGGAAGGACGTATGGAAGAACGCCGCGAACTTATTCTGCGTATGGCTTCCAAGGGAAAGTCCGTGGAGGAGATTGCAGAGCTAGCTGACCTGTCGGTAAAGGAAGTAGAGCTCCTGCTTCAAGGAAAACCTGCATAAGACAGGAAAGTGACTGGGCTATTCAAAGATAAAACAGACGGACACGGTCGAGACGGGTCACACGATCCAGATCGAAGGCTGAGTCCCAGCGCACGGGCGCTAGGGAGTGACGAGGCGCAGAGCAAAAGCTCTGCGCCTTTTGCGTTGCTCCAGCTTTTGACACAGTCTCAAATAGAAGCAAGCACTGGCCCCTTTTGCGTACAATACCTGTCAAGCCAGGGAGGCTTGATACTCTTGGATACTCATTTCCAGGAAATCGGCCAAGTCCTCCAGCATAAAGGACAGGAAGTAGGAGTTGTCCTTTTTTTCTTGGCTTTTTGCCAATGCTTCGATGTATGCGGCCTCGTTTTCCTTCTTCAAGATGGTGGGGAGCAGGCCTTTTTCCATTTGGAGAAAATTCATGAGGAGCCTTGCCATGCGGCCGTTGCCGTCCACCCAGGGGTGAAGGGTGACGAGGCGGTAGTGGGCTTCGAAGGAGAATTCGTAGATAGAAATGGCATCCTCAAAAGTTTGTTTGCGCTCTCCATTGAGCCAACAGCAGAAGTCCTCCAGTCTCTGGGGGACCTTTTGGTAGCTGGGGTAGGACTTGCCACCGCGTCCGGCGCTGACGTTCACGAGGCGGAGCTCCCCTGCGGAGGAGTCGAAGTGTCCAAGTGGCGTGGAATAGCTGCTGCCGGTGTTGCGCATCACGAGGGCCGAGAGTTCTTTTAGGAGGTCAACGGTGATTTCGATATCCTTGCCGACAAGAGTCTGGGCAAAATCATAGGCCCGCTTCAGGTCGAGATTCATCATCTGCTCGAGCACCGTATGGCCTCCAGGGACAAGGCCCTCGTCGAACATGAGGGCATTCTCGATTTCAGAAACTGTCGACCCTTCGATGGCGGTGGAGTGGGTGATGATGGAGTAAAGATAGAGCTTCTTGAAATCGAATTGCTCCGCAATGCCGAGCCGCTGAAACTCCGATAGAGCATTGGCCGCACGTTGTTCGAGATTTATCTGTCTTTCTTGCATGAAAGAATCCTTTCATCGTCATATCGGTACTCTGTGTATACCTATCATATCATGACAAGGCGAAAGTAAAAGGGATTTGCCATATTTTTTTCTTGGCAGAGCTGCCTTGCTATGATATGAATAGAAACAAATATTTCCCTAAGGCTCGGGTCATCTTCATCACAGAAAACCTGCATAAGATAGGAAAATGATAGGGCTATGCAAGTGACGAATCAGACGAAAAGACTAGGCGGGTCATACAATCCAAATTGAAGGCTAAGCCCCAGCGCAGGGAAGCCGGATGAGACGCAGAGCCACAGGCCTTGCGCTATTTTTATACAGACATGATGTATAGAAAGAAGAATGTTGAGAAATTAATAATTTGATATTATCATATTGACATTATCTTGATAATATAATAGTATTATCCTGTAAGGAAGGGGAGGATAGCCCCCTTCAGAAAGTAGTTGACGGAAAGAAAGAGCTGAGATGAAGAATATACTGGAAATGACCGATGAGGAACTTTCAAGCCTGACAAAAGAGGAGGTCTGGGAGTACTATAGCGGTCCGACGTATAGATTGGAGGATATTCCGGAGGAGCTTCAGCCAGATGATTTGACGGATGAGGATGTTGAAAAAATCATTCGGGGGTCGAATGGACTAGAGGTCTGATGAATGTCGAAAAAAACGATTGTAAAATCGATTTCACTGGAACCGACAGATGAAATCGAAGCCTTTATCAAGAAGCAGAAAAATTTCAGCCGCACAGTTCGATTCCTGATTTTGCAGGCCATTCATCAAAATGGCGGAGAAATCAAGGATGTAGCGGAGGAATATGATCGGATGATGAGTTTGATGCTTTTTGAGAAAATGGATAGGATAATCGAGGATAGATATTCGCCGGCAACAAAGGCACCTGTAGCAGAGGATGGGGACGGGGAAAAGACACCTCATGAAACTGGAAACTCGGGGATGGTTGAAGGGGAAGTGAAATGAAGCATATTTTTTATACGCTACTCTGTTTGATTTAGGTCGCTTGCTTTGTCGGCACTGTTCTGGCTGCTCCGCTGGATACACATCCATCGGAGTCACGTCCCATGTGGATGAAGGATATCGAAGCAGCAGCAAAAAATCCAGAAAAGACGTATGAGATTTATATCCATATGCCTATTGAGGACTATCATGCGGCCTGGCGCGATGTGGAAGGCTGGCATAGGGTCGATGCGGAATGCACGGAGCGCATGGATATTTGGGAGACAAATGCTGGTGAGGATATTGTAGAACGGGTACTGGTATATATGGATCCAAGAAATGGTACGGTCGAAGGCTGTGCGTTGGCCTTCCGTTGTCCTGATGAAAAACGGGCGAAAAGGGTCTATAATTTCATACGTACTTCGTTTACCAGGTATTACAAGAAGGCTGGAACACAAGATTATTGCTATAATCCAAAACCGACACCATATCCGTATAAGCTTTACTGGATACGCGAGGACAAGAAGGTGATTAGCTACTTGCTGGCTCCTGGAGAAAAAAATGAGGTGTGGATGGGTTCCGGAGCATATAACCCGCAATACAGCAAATATGAGTAGGACAACACAGTCCAGACCACAGGCAAGATTCCAGCGCATAGGTGTTAGGCAAGACGAGGTGCAGAGTGAAAGCTCTGCGCCTTTTGTGCTTGAGTTATGGCAGAGCAGATTCTTTTCCTAGTAGTATGTGGAAATCAAGTTATCTTGCGTATATTGGGAAAGTGTGGAAAAATGCTCAAGAAGGAATTGCCCTATTTCTCTGTTGACGATGCCTGTGGCAGCAGCCAGGCGTGGTTTTCTACCTGGATGATGCGGGAGGGCGGTTGCGGTGCGGTGACGGCGTGCGACTGCTGCATCTATTATTCTCTTGAGCACGTAAAGACCGGACCCGGGCTGGCAGGGGACGGTATGTGCATGATCTGTCGGAACCTGGTGAAGCCTCTGGCTTGTGCTCCCTTCAGGGAGCTGGATAGCAATGCTGGCAGAATGGGGGCTTTTACGAAAGCAGCCAAAAATTTCATCAGGATATTTTTTGAAGAAAATCGTGATTTCACAAAAAGAGGGATTCCTGTCTTGACAGGGATTCCTTTTTTTCGTATAATACTTCGTGTCGCAGTTGCGGCAAGTGGCCCGGTAGTTTAGTTGGTTAGAATGCCGCCCTGTCACGGCGGAGGTCAGGGGTTCAAGTCCCCTTCGGGTCGCCATTTTGCGGAAGTAGCTCAGTGGTAGAGCATCACCTTGCCAAGGTGGGGGTCG
>CAMCRT010000048.1 GCA_945877355.1 uncultured Mitsuokella sp.
ATAAAGGTCATCCCTTTTTATTGCAACCCCACCGAGTATTATTTTACACTAAGGGGTTTGTCAAAGTGCATTCTTGATTTCGCCGAACACATCCTTGGCACTCTTTATTGCCTCTTCCCCGCCGAATACGCAGAGGACATCTTCCTTCATGCAGGCATCCACGAGGGGCGACAGGGCACGGATATCCTGCTGGCGGGTGGAGAGAATCTCACTCCGCGTCCGCTGGCGATCCTCGTCGGTGATGCCGCGGATATAGCAGGAGGCGGCCGCATCTCCCTTCATCTTCGGCGTGAGGGGCGCATCGACGCTGCTCATGGTGCCGATGATGAACTTGTCCATCTCCCGGTCGCTGGCCTCGAAGCCCTTGATGAAGTCGGCCGTCCCGTCGAATACGTCCAGGGTCTCCGTGAGGTGCGGATCCCGATAGGAGCCAAAGTAGAGCATGCCGTTCTGGGTGAAGTTCGTGAAGGCGCCGTAGGCTCCGCCCTGCACGCGGATTTTCGTCCAGAAGTAGTCATAGCGCAGGATGGTGGAGAGGACGGGCATGGCCCCGGTGTAGCTATAGCCCAGGCGCATGAAGTTCGCGCCCTTCCCCACGTACTGGACCTGACTGGCAGACATGAGGCCCTCGTTTTTCGCTTCGCAGGGGAAGTTGTAGGGCTCCTTGTCAAATTTCTCTGAGGAGAAGGTACCCAGCAGCTTCTCAAAGGGTGCGCGGAAGGCGTCGTAGTGGGAGCCGCGGAGCGTGATGCTCGTGAGAAGGCCGTTGGGGTTGATGGCGCGGGGCAGGATGGCGGCAAAGACCTCCTGCAGCTTTTTGAGATTTCCCGCGAAATCACTCTGAAAATCCTTCAGGAAGGCATAGAAGGGCAGGCTGCCCACGTCCGCATAGGCGCCGGCATCCGTCAGATAACTGCTGATGCGGGAGGCGACAATCTGGTTGGCAGACCGCTGAAGGCCCAGCTCGATGGAGGCCTGCTCCTGCTCGATGAGCTCCCGCAGGCGCTTTTCGTCCGTAAAGACGCTCCTGGTCAAAATCTCCGCCAGGAGGTCAAAGACCTGAGGAAGCTTTTCCACGAGGGCCTTGACCTTGACCCGGAGCTTCGGCACGCAGGAGTCCGGATCCCCCTTCGTCCAGAAGGCGACGATGTCGCTGCTGATGCCGCCGGCCAGGAGGTTCTGGAGGTTCGAAAGGTCCCCGTAGCCATGCTCCTCCGTATCCACCATCGCGAGGAGATCGCTCAGCAGATATAGATAGCAGAGGTCCTTCTGGGGGACGGCGCTCACATCGAAATAGAGGGTGAGATAGGCGATGCCATTCGTCTCCACATCGCTAAACAGCACCTTCGTGCCGCCGATCTCCCGCTCCTCCAGCGGGAGATCATAGATTTTCTTCCGGATATCGGAGAGGGACAGGACGGGGATGGTATTGAGCGCCTCCTCCGTATCCGGGGTCTGCTGGCGCTCCTTCAGTGCCTTAGCGGAGGCGATGACGGAGGAGATCTCCTTGGCGCTCATGGAAGCCTTCACCTTGGCAAGGCGATCCGCCAGCTCCTTTTCCCTACGCTCCCCCATCTTCCCATCGGGATAGAGGACGACGAAGGAATTGTGCGGGTTGTCCAGGAGATATTTCTGGATAAGCCCCTCGAAGTAGCGGGTGTCGAGCCCCGCCTTCATCTCCTTTAGGAGGCTCTCATAGGCCAGAGCCGCCTCCGGCTCTCCGTCGTAGAGCCAGCTGCGCATGATGTGGATGCCGTAGAAAAGCCCCTTCGGTGCCGAGCCGAAGTCCGCCTCCCGCAGGCGAAACTCCAGAAGATTTATCGAGGCCTCGAGAAGCGTCCTGTCGATGCCGTTTTTCACGAGGCTCTCGAGGGTCTCGCGGGTCACCTGCTGGAAGCGCTGCGCCTGCTCCTCCTCGCTGTTGTTGATGATGATGCTGAAGAAAGGCTGCAGGATATCGTTCTCGAAGTTCGAGTCCACATCCTTGCCGAGGCGGGCGTCGATGAGGGCCTTCCTGAGGGGTGCCGCCTGGGTCCTGAGGAGTGCGTGCTCCAGGATCTCGAGGCCCATCATGGTCTTCATGTCAAGGGCATCGCCCGTGAGCCAGTTCAGCGCCAGGAAGGTCTTGTCCGCGGGGCTCTCCTCTGCCCCGATGGGATAGGGTGCCCGCAAAGTCTGCTGTGACGTGAAGGGCTTCTGCCGCTCGATATGGGAGGGCACCTCGATGCGGTCGAAGTGGGAAAGATAGGCCTCGTCCAGATAGGCGAGCTTTTCCTCGATATCCATGGCTCCATAGAGGAAAATGTAGCTGTTGGAGGGATGGTAGTAGCGGCTGTGGAAGGCGATGAAGGCCTCCTGGGTGAGGTCCGGAATCGAGACGGGGTCGCCGCCGGACTCCTTCCCATAGGTGGTATCCGGGAAGAGCGAGGTCATGATGCGGCTCTCCAGGAGGTCATCCGGCGAGGAAAGGGCCCCCTTCATCTCATTGTAGACGACGCCGCTGTAGGTGAGCGGTGCCGACGGATCCGCCAGCTCATAGTGCCAGCCCTCCTGCATGAGGACCTGGGGATTCTCCCGCATGACGGGGTAAAAGACCGCGTCAAGGTACACGTCCATGAGGTTCTGGAAGTCCTTGTCGTTGCGGCTCGCCACCGGGTACATGGTCTTGTCCGGGTAGGTCATGGCGTTGAGGAACGTATTGAGGGAGCCCTTCACCAGCTCCACGAACGGCTCCTTCAGCGGGTACTTCCGGGAGCCGCAGAGCACGGAGTGCTCGACGATATGCGCCACGCCCGTATCGTCCACAGGCGGCGTGCGGAAGGAAATGGAAAAGACCTTGTTGTCGTCCTCATTCTCCAGGAAAAAGAGCCGGGCACCGCTTTTCTCATGGGAGAAAAGATAGGCAGTAGAGTCCACCTCCTCGATCCGCGTCCTGCGAAGCAGCCGGAATCCATGTATGACCTGATTGATATCCATATATTCAAAAATCCTCTCTAGTTTGTTCAGCAATTATTTGAACACGACGCTCTAGTATACCACATTTCCATGAAAAAAGCCGGCGGCAAAATCCACCGGCTTTCAGGCCAGTCAAAGCTCAGGCGCATTACAGCTGGCGATAGACGCCAACCACAAGGCCCAGGATCGTAACATCCTTTTCAAAGAAGGGCTTCATGGAGTCATTTTCCGGCTGGAGGCGAATGCAGTCCTTCTCCCGGAAGAAGCGCTTTACCGTCGCGGACTCCTGGTTCACGAGGGCGACGACGATGTCGCCATTCTCCGCCGTGGACTGCTGGCGGACAATGATGTAGTCCCCATCGAAGATGCCCGCATTGATCATGCTGTCACCGCTGATCTGCAGCATGAAGAGATCGCCGCTGGTGCCCGTGAGGCTCTGGGGGAAGGAGTAGACCTCCTCGATGTTCTCCTGGGCAAGGATGGGGACGCCTGCTGCCACGGTGCCCACGAGGGGGATCTGGACATTGTTCATCCAGGGCTTGTCCTCCATGATGTCGATGGCCCGGGGCTTCGCCGGGTCGCGCCGTATCATGCCGCGCTTCTCCAGCATGCCGAGGTAGGAATGGACGGTGGATGTGGACTTGAGCCCCACCGCCTCACAGATATCGCGGACAGAGGGGGGATAGCCCTTCTCCCGGAGATGCTCCTTGATATAGTCGTAGATCTGGGTCAGACGCTCGTCTGCTGTTTGGCGGTGTCTCATGATGATGCCTCCTGTTTCTCTGGCGCGACGATATACTTTGCGCAATCATATCTTTGTTCTGTACCCATTATACACTATATATGTTCTGTTGAAAAGGGGAAACTTTCATTCTTTGCAAAAAAATTTTCGAAAGAAAAATGCGCTGTCTCCCCCATTCTGTCAGAGGGAATGCAGCGCAGGATTTTTCGTCAGGAATCGGCAAGACCTTTCCCATGGCTCTCCTGCCATTTGCGCCGGGCGGTGGCGTAGGGCTCCACATCGAGGGTGAAGCCCTTCCCCGTGACCTCCGACGTGTCGGAGACGATCATGAAGGCAGTAGCGTCGTGATGATGGACGATGGTCTTGACCCGGCTCACCTGGGTGAGGCTCACCACCACGAAGAGGATGTTCTTCGGCTCCTCCGCCAGGCCCCCTCGCCCATCGAGATAGGTGACGCCGCGCCCCACGTGCTCCATGATGTCCTGGCAGATCGCTCTCGACTCCGGCGATATGATGATGATGGACTTCTCCCGATTGAGGCCGGCGGCCACCCGGTTCGTGAGCTCTGCCGTGGCATAGATGGACACGAGGCTAAAAAGGCCGATCTCCAGGCCGAAAAGCGCCATGGAGCCCAGGATAATCAGGAGGTTCAAGGCAAAGATGCCCGTCCCCATGTTGATGGAGAAGTATTTCTTCGTCACGGCCCCCACCACATCGAGGCCCCCCGTATTGGCGTTGCCACGGAAGACAAGACCGAAGCCCACGCCGGCGAGGACCCCGCCGAATATGGCAGCCAGCATGGGGTCGCTGCACACATTCCAGTCTGCCATGAAGTGGGTCGCATCGAGGATGAGGGACTGGCAGACGGTGCCAAAGACGGTATCGACGGCATAGAGCCTGCCAAAGACCCGATAGGCCAAGTAGAGTATCGGCAGGTTGTACACCAGGTTCTGCAGGCCCACGGGGAGATCCGTCAGGTAGTAGATGATAAAGGCGATGCCGCTCACGCCTCCCGTCAGGAGGTGCGCCGGTATCAAAAAGAGATTGAAGCCGAAACAGGTCAGGGCGCAGCCCAGGATAATCTGGCTGTACCGAAGCACCTGCCGTTTCCAGCCCGTTCGTTTCAACGGGATGCCCCCTTTCCCAAAATCAAAGGACCGTAAAGAAATCCTGGGAGGCGGTATCCTCCAGGACCTCGATGCCGGGCAGCTCCTGACGCAGGCGCCCCGTAAGGGCCCTCACCACGGGGAACTCCGTGCCGAAGTGGCCCCCATCTATGACATGGAGCCCGAGCTCTGTCGCATGCTGGGCGTCGTGATACTTCACGTCCCCCGTCACATAGGCATCGGCCCCAAGGAAGGCGGCCCGCTCGATGAACTCTGCACCGCTGCCGCTGCAGAGGGCGACCTTCTGGACGGGACGCTCCCCCGCCTTTACGAGGCGGATATGGGCGACGGGGAGTGCTGCTTTGACCCGTTCTGCAAAGGCCTCGATGGGCTCGGGCGCCTCCAGGCGTCCGACGCGTCCCAGCCCCGCGAGCTCTCCATCCTCCGCCGGCAAAAAACCCTCGATTTTTGTCAGTCCAATCGCCTTTGCCAAAACATCATTGACGCCGCCCTTCGCGCTGTCGAGATTCGTATGGGCGGCGAGGACTGCGATGTCGTCTTTTAGAAGCGACTGGAGCCTTGCCCCGAGAGGCGTATCGGTCCGGAGCTTCTTGAGGCCGCGAAAAATCAGCGGGTGATGGGAGACGATGAGCTCTGCCCCCTCTGTCTTTGCCCGCTCCAGCACAGCGTCGCTCACGTCGAGGCACACGAGGATGCGTGTGACCTTTTGTGCTGGGCTTCCCACCAGGAGGCCGGGATTATCCCAGTCCTCCGCCAGCCGCTTCGGTGCGATGCGCTCCATTACTTCCATGACATTTTGACAGGTCACCATGTGAGATGCGCCTCCAATTCCTTCATGCGCTGCTGCATGTCCCGATATTTCTTGGACTGCTTCGCCGTCTCGCTCCCCTCCATGCCCGTGAGGACCCGGCGGCAGGAGAAAATGAGCTGCTCCATGTGCTCCCGGAGGAGCGGCGGCTTCTTTTCCCAGAGAATGGGCCCGACAGCCAGAAGAATCGGCGCGGGCTTTTCCCGCTTTCCACGGACAGCCCGGAGGATCGTGTAGATGCGGTCATCCTCTATGGCAAGCTCCTCCTCGTCGATATGCCAGCCCCGGTCGTAGATCCAGCCGCGAAGCTCCTCCGCTGCATTCTGGGGCTGGAGGACCACCGTGCCGACGCTCTCCAGCACATCGGGGCGGGCTGCAAGAATCTCCTGCATGAGGTTTCCTCCCATGCCGGAGATGGAGAGCACGTCCACCTCTCCAGGCTTTATGGGGGCAAGGCCATCGCCGAGGCGGGCCTCCACCTGGTCGATGAGGTCCTCGTCCTGTATCGTCCGCTTTGCCGCCTCGTAGGGGCCTTCGTTCTTGTCCGTCGCGATGGCGTGGGTCACCTGTCCGGCTCCCACGAGGGCACAGGGCAGATAGGCGTGATCCGAGCCGATGTCGGCGAGGCGGCAGCCCTTCGGGATGAGCCCGGCGATAGCTGCCAGTCTGTTATCCAGCTTCATAGGTCCTCCTGTTTAGAGCTCCTTGCCTTCCCGCTTGCGCTCCTCGTACTCCCGGGCGAGGAGGCCGAGGATGACGAGATTCTCGAAGGTGTCCTTCTGGGCATTGTAGAAGGTCTCCCGGATGAGGCCCTCCCGCTGAAGTCCTTCGGCCTCGTAGAGATGGAGCGCCCGCTCATTGTAGTCCTTGCAGTCGAGCCAGATCCGATGGGCGCCCCACACCTCAAAGGCCCAACGCTTCAAAATCTTCATGGCCTCGTGACCGTAGCCCTTGCCCTTCTTGTCGATGATGACATGGGTCCACTCCTGCTCCTTTGCCTCCGTGGAGAGGCCTGCCACGAGGAAGTAGCCAACTTTGTCACCCGTCTCCTTTTCCTCCACGATGACGTCGATGGCTTCCTTTCCGTCCCCCATGACGATGCCAGAATGGTGCACCCGGTCAAAGGCGTAGACGTAGGGATGATTTTCCTTGGCAAAGGACAGGGCGAGGATGTAGTCCACATCCCCGAGATTTGCCACGCGCAGGCGAAGGCGCTCGCTCTCGCCAAGTATCTGATTCGTTTCCATTTATTTCAGCCTCCTATTCTATGACAGGCCATTGCTGTCTGTTGCATTTTTTCTGTCTTTCCTATACTATAAGGGGGAAAATGATTCTTTGCAAGAAGCTACGGGCACAAACATCCACTTTGTGGACATTTTGCGCCGTCCTTACGCGAGAACAGCCAATCAGTCTGCGCCTGTCAGCTTGACTTCTTAGGTTCTCACAGCAAAAACACGACAATTTCCCCAGGAGGTTTCCGTTGCCAAATCTTACGCTTTTCACTCTGCCGGATGGAGCCCATCTCGCCGAGCTCCTTTTCCTGCCCGCCTGCATCCTCGTCGGCTCTTTAGCCCTGGGCCTTGCGGCAAACAAGTTCATCAACCGCCGCATCGAGAGGCACGTGCAGGTGGAGGAAGGAACCTGGCACTATCTCTTCATCCATGCCCTCAGGGGCGTCCCCGTGTCGCTCGCCCTCGTGACGGGTCTGTACTGGATCGTCAATACGATCGAAATCGTGCCATCGCTCGCCCGGCTCTTCTCCTATGTACTCTTCACCGTCATCATCCTCTCCATCACCCGGGTGGTGGCCCGCACGGTGGGGGGCGCCCTCGAGATGCACATCGAGCGCTCCGACGAAAAGCTGCCAAAGACGACGCTGCTCTCGACGATCCTGAACATCGTCGTCTACGCCATGGGCATCCTCGTCATATTGCAATACTATGGCATCTCCATCGCCCCCATCATCACCGCCCTCGGCGTCGGCGGCATGGCGGTCGCCCTCGCCCTGCAGGAGACCCTCGCCAATATCTTCTCCGGGCTCCACCTCATCCTATCAAAGCAGCTCCGCCTTGATGACTACATCCGCCTCTCCACCGGCGAGGAGGGCCGGGTCACGGACATCACCTGGCGGTACACCACCATCATCCCCGCCGGCGGCGGCAATATGATCGTCATCCCGAACCAGACCATCGCCAAGTCCAACATCACGAATTTCTCCATGCCCCGCCGGGACATCGTCATCAAGGTGCCCGTGGGGGTCTCCTACGACAGCGATCTGGACGAGGTGGAGCGGATCACCGTGGAGGTCGCCCGGGAAACGCTTCAGAAATTCGACAAGGAGGTGACGCTGGAGCCCGCCGTCCGCTTCCATACCTTCGGCGACTCCAGCATCGACTTCAATGTGATCATGCACTCCAGCAACTTCGACAACCAATTCCTTGTGAAGCATGAGTTCATCAAGGCTCTCACCCGCCGCTACCGGGAGGAGGGCATCGATATCCCCTACCCAACCCGCACGATTTTTCAAGAGAAGGACACTGGGGACAGCTCCTGTGGATAATCTTTTTCCACAAGAAATTTTATTCATGCATAGTGAAAACGGGCACAAAAACGTGCCCGTTTTCTATAGGGGAACAAAAATCCCCGCTTTGTCAAGAAGTATATTTATGCAAAATAATGCATAAATATATAATTATAGCTGTGGATAAGACTCTCCAGGCTCATCCATATCTAGTGGGGTGCTTGACGCTCTTGCTGTACATATTGTATAATAAGCCTGCAAAGAACGAACTCCGCGTCGCTTATGCTTGTGTAATTATACAGGTAGAGCCAAGAAGAAAGGTGAAAGCAATGGTAGTCAATGGAATTGATGTAACGCTCGACGGTCTCACGGATATCTCGGAGAAGGAGATTGCCGGCTACATCGACCTCGTACAGAAAAAGACGAATGAGAAGATCAGCAGCCTCGAGCTCAAGGATGCAGGCAATGGAAAGATTGACATCCACTACGTCCTCCAGCCCCAAAAATTCGAGCGCATCCGTCGTATCACGGGGTATCTCGTCGGCACGATCGACCGCTGGAACAATGCCAAGCAGTCGGAGGAGCACGACCGCGTAAAGCATGCCATCATGCGCTAATAAGGATGCAAAAAAAGCCTTCCCAAATGGGAAGGCTTTTTTCGCGAAGAGGTATATTGAAAATGTATATCGAAAGAGCATAGGAAAGGAAGATATATCATGGAGGACACGATTCGCATCGCTGGGACGGTCAGCGACTCCATCGTCGATGGCGAGGGCATGCGCTACACCATATTCTGCCAGGGCTGTCCCAGGCGATGCCCAGGCTGCCAGAACCCTGAGACACAGCCCCGGGAGGGCGGCCGCCTTCTCTCCTTCGACGAGGCATTGCAGGAGCTGGCGGCCAATCCCCTGCTCACCGGGGTCACATTCAGCGGCGGCGAGCCCTTCCTTCAGAGCGGGGCCCTCGCCCGCCTCGCAGAGCTCATACATGCGCGAGGCCTCGATATATGGTGCTACACGGGCTATACCCTTGAGGAGCTCCGCGCCCTCTCAGACCCCGCCGCAGACGCCCTGCTTCAGCAGGTCGATGTGCTGGTGGACGGCGACTACCGGGAGGCAGAGCGGGATCTCACGCTGAAATTCCGAGGCTCCCGGAACCAACGGGTCATCGACATGGCAAAAACGAGGGAAAATGGGAATATTGTCCTTTTTTATCCGGAATAGCAGGAAATGCGATATTTTTAGCGAAACATAGCATAATGGTTATATGCACAATAGAAATATATCTATGTATTTTTATGTTGTACAAATCACTTGATTCTATAAAAATCGTATTTCCATGGGAGCTGTGTCATGGACAATGAAGCCTTTCTTTTGCGCGAGTATGACATTTCCTTCGTAGGATTCATACTGCTCTGCACCATCCTTTTCCTCGTCATGGGCCTGCAGACGAACCGCAGCATGGGCAGCCGCCGCGAGATCAATCTCATGCAGGCGCTCATCGGCGCGAGCATCGTCACCGCCCTTGCCGAAGCATTCGACAGAATGGGCAGCATGGGTCTTTTCCCATACCCCATCCCCTTGAACTATATCCTGAATGCTACAGATCTATTGGGGACGATGTTTGCCGTCTACTTCTGGTTCCTCCTGATCAACCACAAGAACGGACGTCACTTTTTCTCCCGGAACATCCCCCACTTCCTATCCACCCTTCCCCTTCTGATCATGGCCTCCATCATCGTCTCCAGCTTCTGGACGGGGGCAGCTTTCCACATTACAGAGGACGGCCATTACGTCCGAGGGTCGCTCTATATCCTGCAGATCATCTTCGCCTACTCGTACTATATCCTTTCCACTGGCCTGTGCCTCGATGGCTATATCCATGGCACTGTCATGGAGCGGGATCTTTTCCGAAAGCTCTTTTTCTATTCGCTATTCCCGATTCTAGGCGGCGTGGGGCAGGTGGCTCTCGGCGTCCTGCCCTTCTCTGTGGCGACGATGCTCATCAGTATTTTCTATACCTTCCTGCGCCTCCAGAACCAGCGCATCAATACGGACGCCATGACGGGGCTCAACAACAAACTCTGCACCCAGCAGTATATCGAGCGCATGATACGCTCGGCGAAGCACGAGCCCTTTTTCCTCTACATGATGGATGTGAACCACTTCAAGAATGTCAACGACACCTACGGACACCTGGCTGGCGACCATGCGCTCATCGTCGTGGCGGAGGCGCTCCGGAAGTCGACCCACTCCATCGGAGGCTTTGTGGGAAGATTCGGCGGCGATGAGTTCACCGCCATCATCCCTCAGCGCCTCTATCCCATCCCCTCGGCCTTCCAATCCCTGCTCAATACGAAGATCACCGAGATCGCAAAGGACGAGCACCTGGAGGTCCCCCTGTCCCTCTCCGTCGGATGGACGCTGTGCCAGAAGCCGGAGGAAAGCGTCGATGGGGTCATCGCCCGGGCGGACGCCATGCTCTATGAGGTCAAGAAAAACCGCAAATGACAAGAAATGACAAAGGAGTGTCTGCTATGAATCGCTTTGCCCGCTGTGCCTGTACGGCTGCCCTGTGCGCCCTTGCGCTCCCGACAGCCCTCGTAAATGCTGCCCCCCAAGAGGTGAGTGGCAGCCAAATACAAGAAAATGCACAGGAAGATAACTCTCTGGAAAAAACGAAGGATGATAACGCATCGGCAGAGAAGGCTGTGCAAAAGGAAAACGCTGCAGATGCGGAGAAAAAAGTGAAGGCGCAGGACGACGCTGCAAAGAATGCAGCCTTGCTGGAGGCCGCTGCAGAATACCCGGAGGCAGCTCGCTTCGCCCCCTTTCCGAACTTTTCGCTGCACGGAAACTACCGGGTTACCTATGGCGAGGGACGCATCGACTACCCTGCCATCCGCCAGAAGATCAAGGCCTATCAGGTGAGCCGCCGCCTGCAGCTCTACCCCTCCGTCGCTCTGAACCGGGAGTGGACGGTCACGGGCATGCTGGAGGATATCCGCTATGACCGGGAGTATCCAGAGGATCACGCCAGCGACAACCATCTCTATCTCGACCGCCTCTATGTCCGGCAGACGACAGATCATGGGACACGCTTCACCTTGGGCCGCGAAAACCTCTGGCCCATCGAGGGCAATCTCTTCGACCTCATCACCGAAGGCGTGCGCTACGAGTTCGGCAATGCGGAAAAGGAAGGCCGGGCGGATCTCTTCTTCGGCCGCACCGTCGGCAAGTCCTCCCGCCTCGCCAAGGATCGCAAGAATGGCGTGCTGCTCTCCTACCTGAAGAAATGGCCAAAGTGGCAGACGGGCCTCTACTACTACGACTTCAACCGGGACGATGATCCCTTCGGCGTGCCGGCGGGTCTTACGGACTACGTATCCATTCAGAACATCATCGACCGCCAGCGCATCGGAGAGCTCTATGTCCGCTATGGCTTCAATGAGCACGCAAGCCTCGAATTTGAGGGCGTGCGCGGCCATGCCACGACGGACTCGGATCACTGGACGGATACGGCAGAGGGCTATATCGTAACGCTGCGCCTGCGCCAGCAGCCGAATCTCATGAAGCCCGGCGACTACGGCTTCTGGTTTTCCTACTACAACATGCCCCGGGCCACGTATATCGCCCCGACCCTCGATGCGGATGTGACCATCTTCGGCCGCTCCGGCTTCACCGGCTTCGGCACGCGCCTCGACGTGGTTCTCGCCCGTGGGACGCTGCTGCAGGTCATGTATTACGATCTGACACCGGAGTCTGAATCCCTATCTCTCGCCGGGCTCCAGCCTTTTGAGGAGGGTCGTGAGCGGGTCATCGCCACGACGCTTCGCCAGTTCTTCTAAAATACTCGCAATTAAAATTTGCCCCGCATACCAATTTTTGGCATGCGGGGCATTTCTTATGCGTAATACATGGTGGCGCTGATAGAGGAAGCTATCTCCTCCTCGCTCATATCGTGCAGATCCTTCGGCTCTGCCTCGTAGACGCCAATGCGGTTCTTGATGAACTGGGTATCGATATTGCCCGTGCGGAAGAAAGTGTCCTTTAGGATTTTCTTGTGCAGGGGAATCGTCGTCTTGACCCCATCGATGCGGAACTCGCTGAGAGCCCGGTTCATGATCTTTATGGCATCGCCCCGGGTGCGGCCCCTGACGATGATCTTCGCGATGAGGGAGTCGTAGTAGGGCTCGATGTCGAGGCCTGCCGTCACGCCGGAATCAAAGCGGACCCGGGGACCGCTGGGCTCATGCATGAATGTGATATGGCCGGGGCTCGGCATGAAGTTGTTGTCCGGGTCCTCCGCATTGATGCGGCACTCGATGGAGTGGCCCGTGAACTCCACATCCTTCTGGGAAAAAGCGAGGGGCTCATTGGCTGCAATCTGGATCTGGGTGCGCACGAGGTCGATGCCCGTCACGCACTCCGTGATGCCGTGCTCCACCTGGATGCGGGGATTGATTTCCATGAAGTAGAACTCATTGTTCGTGAGATCCAGCAAGAACTCCACCGTGCCAATATTGGAGTAGTGGACGCTCTTCGCTGCCTTGACGGCGAGATGGCCGACTCTCGCGCGCATATCGTCTGTGAGGGCGATGGAGGGGGACTCCTCCAGGAGCTTCTGGTTGCGCCGCTGGATGGAGCACTCCCTCTCCCCGAGGTGGACGACAGTGCCGAAATTATCCGCTACGATCTGCACCTCGATGTGGCGGGAACGGGCGATGTAGTGCTCGAAGTAATAGGACACCTTGTGGATGTCCACGAGATACTTCAGGATGTTCCGGAGGTCATCCTCATCATTCGCGACACACATGCCCTTGCCGCCTCCGCCCGAAACAGGCTTCAGGATGACGGGATAGCCGATTTCCTCGGCGACCTTCACGGCTTCCTCCTCATCCGTCAGAGGGTCGCTGCCCTTTGCCATGGGGATGCCGGAGGGCTCGATGGACTTCCGTGCGATATCCTTATCCCCCACGAGGCGGATGGTCTCCGGCATGGGGCCGATCCACGTGAAGCCCGCCTTCGTGACCTCCTCCGCGAAGTCCGCGTCCTCCGACAGGAAGCCATAGCCTGGATGGATGGCATCTGCATCCGTCTCCCGAGCTGCGCTGATAATCGCTTTTTTATTCAAATAGCTGTCCTGAGCATCCGGGCCGCCGACCCGCACCTTGCGATCCGCCAGCTGGACGTGAAGCGCCCGCGCATCCGCATCCGAATAAATCGCCACCGTCTCAATCCCGAGCTCCTTGCAGGCGCGAATGACGCGAACCGCGATTTCCCCGCGGTTGGCAATCAGGATTCGCTTGAACATAGAAATCCCTCCAA
Organism: uncultured Mitsuokella sp.; assembly: GCA_945877355.1. GTDB lineage: Bacteria > Bacillota > Negativicutes > Selenomonadales > Selenomonadaceae > AWVT01. Next base: position 13,481 of record CAMCRT010000048.1, read on the forward strand.
TGATGAAAAGCAGCGGGACACGATTGCCCCGCAAGGGAAGGGCAGGCTATGCACTCCCCCGTCGTTTTCCCATGCTATCACAAACGAAGTGATTTTACAACAATAGCCCGAAGGAATTATAACGATTTCTTACAAGAATTATGTATACAACTTTGATAAGTCCATTCTTCCATTTAAATCGCCCAAAATAAGATATGAACAAGAAGAAAAAATAAATATTTATATCTGTATAAATATTTTGTATTTCATTTTTCTGAAAAATCAGTGTATACTAAGGGAAATGAAAAGATTATTCGAGCAATTATCGGCTCGGCCCATAGAAAGGTAGGAATCGATATGTCAGAGAAACGTCCAAAGGTCGTTATCCTCGGCGGAGGCATCGGCGGCATCAAGGCGGCAAAGCAGCTTGCGGGCAAGCCAGTCGATGTGCTCATCATCGACCACAACAACTATCAGGTATTCCAGCCGCTCCTCTATCAGGTGGCGACCTCCATGCTCTCGACAGACGAGGTTGTCTATCCCATCCGCGGCTTCTTCCGGGATGCGAACAATGTCAATTTCCTCCTGGCGACGGTGCATGCCATACGCCCAGAGGATCAGGTCGTGGTGACGAGCCGCGGGGAGATCCCCTATGACTATCTCATCATCGCCCTGGGCTCCACCCCGAACTTCTTCGGCAACAAGGAAGTGGAGGCGAATGCCTTCCCCCTCAAGACCCTGGTGGACTCCATCGAGATCCGAAGCCACCTCCTGAGCGTCTTCGAGGCGGCCACGACGGAGAAGGACCCGGAGAAGCGAAAGGCCCTTCTGACCTTCGTCTTCGTCGGCGCAGGCCCCATCGGCGTGGAGGGTGCCGGCGGCGTCTCGGAGCTGGCCTACGATGTGCTGAAGAAGGAGTTCCACACCATCGACTTCAGCGAGGTCAATATCCACGTGCTGGAGGCGGCCCCCGACGTGCTGCTGATGATGCCGGAGAAGCTGCGCATAGAGGCAAAGAAGGTGCTGCAGAAGAAGAACATCGACGTGAAGTGCTCCATGATGGTGCTGGGCTACGATGGCGAGAAGCTCTCCTACCGCCCCATGAGCTCCCCGAAGGATGCAGTGCCTGATACGATCCGCACAAAGACGGTGATCTGGTCCGCCGGTGTCCGCCCCGTGGACTGCCTGAACGGCTTCGATGTGCCAAAGGATCGGGGCAAGCGGCTCCTCATCACAAACCATTGCCAGGTTCAGGGCTATGACAACATCTATGCAGCCGGCGACTGCTCTAGCTTTACGCCGGAGGGCCAGGAGCGGCCGCTCCCCACCCTCGCCCCTGTGGCCCTGGAGGAAGGACGCCTCGCCGCCCGCAATATCCTCCATGTGATAAAGGGAGAGCCCAAGGAGGACCTCCACTACAAGAGCAAGGGCGTCATGGCCATCATCGGCAACAGCGAGGCCGTCATGTCCGTGGGCCCGCTCGAAGGGCGTGGCTTCCTCGCCTGGCTCGCTTGGCTCTGGATCCACCTTTTGACAAAGGCGGGCTTCCACGCCAACATCTCCGTCACATTCAAGTGGATATTCAACTACATCTCCGGCGCCCGCCTGGGCCGCCTCATCACCCGGCCGGAGATTCCAAGCACCTTGCCGGACCCGGAACGGAAAGAGCAGAAGGAACGGCAAGCATCCTAAGGTTCCCTTTTGGATTTCTTTTCAACCCTGCCATATAGGAGGTATCTAGATGGTTCCAGAAGCAAAAATCAAGTCAGAGTACGGTCTCTTCATCGACGGCAAATGGCGTTCTTCCTCCGATGGAAAGACATTTGACACATTCTGCCCGGCCACCGGCGACAAGCTCTCCAGCTGTGCCGAGGCCACCCCGGAGGACGTGGACGCGGCTGTAAAGGCCGCTTGGAGGGCCTTCGCCTCTTGGAAGCACACCACGGCAACGGAACGAGCGACGATCCTGAATAAGATTGCCGACATCATCGACGAACATGCGGAGGAGCTCGCCCTCATCGAGACCCTCGATAACGGCAAGCCAATCCGGGAGACCCGGGCTGTGGATATCCCCCTCTCGGCCCAGCACTTCCGCTACTTTGCCGGCTGCATCCTCGCCGACGAGGGGACAGCCACCATGCTGGACGGATCCCAGCTCAGCCTGATCCTTCGGGAGCCCATCGGAGTCGTGGGCCAGATCGTCCCCTGGAACTTCCCGTTCCTCATGGGAGCCTGGAAGCTGGCTCCGGTGCTCGCCAGCGGCTGCTGCACCGTCTTTAAGCCCTCGAAGACCACGTCGCTTTCCATCCTCTACCTGGCAGAGCTCATAGAGGACGTGCTGCCCGCTGGCGTATTCAACGTCATCACGGGCGCAGGCTCCAGGGCAGGCCAGTATATCCTCGACCACAAGGGCTTCTCGAAGCTGGCCTTCACTGGCTCCACCGAGGTGGGCCTCTCCGTGGCAAAGGCCGCGGCTGACCGGCTTATCCCCGCCACATTGGAGCTGGGCGGCAAATCCGCCAACATCTTCTTCCCAGATTGCAATCGGGAGCAGGCCTACGACGGGGCGCAGCTGGGCATCCTCTTCAACCAGGGCCAGGTCTGCTGTGCGGGCTCTCGCATATTCGTCCACGAGGACATCTACGATGAGTTCGTGGCTGAGCTCGTGAAGTGCTTCAACCAGGTCAAGGTGGGGCTCCCCTGGAAGGAGGACACCCAGCTGGGCGCCATCATCTACAAGGGCCAGCTGGAGCAGGATCTACGCTACGTGGACATCGCCAAGAAGGAGGGCGCCACCATCGCCTGCGGCGGCGAAGCCCTGACAGAGGGCGAGCTCGCCCACGGCTACTTCATGCGGCCCACCCTCATCACGAACGTCACAAATGACATGCGGGTGGCCCAGGAGGAAATCTTCGGCCCCATAGCCGTCGTCATCAAGTTCAAGACGGAGGAAGAGGTCATAAAGATGGCCAATGACAGCGTCTACGGTCTCGGCGGCGCCGTCTGGACCCAGGACATCAACCGCGCCATCCGCGTCGCCCGCGCCATCGAGACGGGCCGCGTCTGGGTCAACACCTACAACCAGATTCCTGCGGGCGCCCCCTTCGGCGGCTATAAGGAGTCGGGCATCGGCCGGGAGACCCACAAGGTCATTCTGGAGCACTACACCCAGATGAAGAATATCTTCATCAACCTCTCCGGCAAGCCCTCCGGCTACTATCCCCAGAAGTAAATTTTTCCATATCCCCCACCCCTTCGGCGGCTGCTTCTTTGGCAGCCGCCTTTTCTTTTGCCTGTTGTAAAGGCTGCTCTCCCATGGTACACTACAGGGGAAAGTGTTTTCTATCATGCAAATGCAAAGGAGATTTCATGAAGAAGCTATTCGGCAAGAAGAAAAAGACAGTGGCCCTGCTCTATATCGAGGATGTCATCACCGCCACCCCGCCAAGAGGACGCTTGGACGGGAGGGCTTTGACCTCATGGAAATCCTCGACTTTCTCGAGGATCTCTACGAGGACGACGGAAAGGTGGATGGCATCCTCCTGCGGCTTGACACGCCAGGCGGCACAGCCGGTGCCTCCGAGGAGCTCGCCCGCTCCATCGAGCGGGTAAAGAAAAAGAAGAATGTCCCCGTCGTGGCCTCCATCGGGGATATCTGCTGCTCCGGCGGCTATATGACCGCCTGCGTCGCCGATGCCATCTATGCCAATGGACAGTCCCTCACAGGCTCCATCGGCACCATCCTCCAGATCCCGAACTACAAGGGACTGGCCGAAAAGCTCGGGGTGACTACCGTCACCATCAAGAGCGGAAAAATGAAGGATCTGGGCAACCCGGTGCGGGATATGACGGAGGAAGAGCGGGCGTACCTGGAGCAGATCGCAAAATCCGGCCATGACCTCTTCAAGAAATTCGTCTCCGAGCGGCGCCCGGAGATAACGAATCCCGAGGAGATGATGGACGGCCGCCCCGTGGATGCCCTCATGGCCCTCGACCACCACCTCATCGATGGCATCGGCACCTACTACGAGGCCTATCGCCACCTGCTTGAGCGCATGGGCGTGGAGAGCTTTGACGATGTCATGGAGGTCTACATCAAGCGCAAGAAGGGAATCCTCACCCGCCTCCTCAGCAACCTCTCCCTCCTCCCCACCTCCCTGACAGACACGCTCCAGCAGGCACTGGACTTCTCCCCAGTCAGCAAGAGATAAGCCCACCCGTTCTGTGTCACACAAAAAATAAAAGTTTATGCTTTCAATAGCACAAACTTTTATTTTTTTTGCAGAATTATCTTCAGAAGGATAGTTCCATATTCTTTTTTGGCTCAATCACAAACCTTGTGGGATGCCTCGTTCCTGATATACGCATGT
>CAMCRT010000049.1 GCA_945877355.1 uncultured Mitsuokella sp.
GAGATATGCAGTTTTCAAGGTTCTATACCGATTTTCGGTGTGGGAAGTTTGAGATTCTTACCTACCAGAACATGAAGCTCCAGGATCAAAAGACAGAAACATCTTTGTGAAATCAATAACGGATTCGCCAGCCAACCGGCAGATGGGAGTGTCTCCATGAAAATCACGCAACTGGATAGCATCCTCAAAAATACGCCCGCCACCTCAACGAACCCATCAACGGAAGAAGCATATGCGAGCTTTTCCGCCGCACTGGAAGAAGCAAAGAAGATCGGAAATGCGAAAGAAGCCTACGAAGCCTATATGAACGGCCCGACACATCCTTTCAAGACCCAGGGGCAGCTCTTGGATGGAACCATGTTTCCTCCAGAAGATGCCTCCCCGGAATTCCTCCTTGCCTGGAACAAGACCTTGAACGAACTGCCGGCAGTACCCAGGGTTCTGCTGACAGATGCGGTATGTGAAGTCCTGGAATACGGAGATTACAGTGCTCCCATCATATCGGATGCCGAACGCATAAAAAATGCTCGAAATACACTAGACAAATACGGCTGCGAGGGGCTCCTGGAGCTTACGAAGAAGGCCCTGCAAAAAGCCCTGAAGAATAACATTGACTTCGGAAATGAGCCAATCTATATCAACAACCTGCGGGATTGCCTGTTCAACTGCCAAAAGATGATTGATACGCTGATGGAGCTGAAAAGCAAGTCCAAATAGATGCCCTTCCGTTTGCACAAGGGGAACCTGGCAATAGGCTGGATTTTTGCTGCATCCCATTTCGCGTTGCAGTCACATTTCTACGGCAACAGGAATCCGCATTCTTTCAGCTATGTGGCTCATTTCAAGGACCGCACGACTTTGCCCGTTGTTTTTTGCCACCGAAATGTTTTATAATAGGCTTGATTGGAGGGATGTCCAATGCTATATGGCAAAATGTATCAAAACGATGTTCCATGGTCGTTCTACATCACGAAGCTCTATGAGGATCGGGATGGTGGCGAGAATCTTGCCATCCGCGTCGAGCGGGAGGACAATCCCGACGCATTTTCTGAGTGGCGTCTCCCCGATGTGGCCTGCGAGAAATCCTTCGGCTTTTCCGAAGATGACCTGTTTGAAATCGAAAAATTCCTTCGGAACAACGAATCAATCATGTGGGACGACTACCGCAAGGAGCTGAAAAAGCATGCCGAAAGCATTGCTTGAATATCTGGGCTACACCATATACTTCTGGATAGGGGACGGAGCCGAACCGGTTCACGTGCATGTCAGCAAGAAACGCCAGCTGCCCAATGCAACAAAGTTCTGGATTACATCAGACTCCGTGGAGCTTGCCAAAGACACCGGAAGCGTAGATTCCCGTGATATGAAGGATGTACTCCGGTATCTAAGGAAAAACCGGGAAGCCATCCTATCCGCTTGGCTGAGGGCCTTCAAGAAAATAGAAGTAAAGCATTGATTTCGCTTATAAAAACAGGATATATATCAACAGGGAGGTTGCCATGAAGATTTCACCAGCCGCAGCCACGCCGACGAGCGCCGTGACTGCCTACAAGAATTCTCCAAGCCCTCAAAAGACCGCGCCGACAGCCCCTGCCTACGAGGTTGCCCTCTCGGAAGAATCCAGGAGGCGGCAGGATGCCCAGCATATCCGGCACATCCAGGAGACGACCACCGTCGCCAGTAATCTGAAGGAGCTCCCCCAGGACGAGGGCCTCGCCTCGGTGCAGAAAAGCATCGCAGCCGCCCAGCAGAAGCTCCAGGACGACCTGGGAGAAAGCAACAACAGACTTGTTCTGGACACCCGGCCCCTTGAATCCATCCCCACCTCCTATTCGGACGGCATGGTGGAGGCCCTTATCGCCCTCGACTTCGAGCGGAGCGTCGGTCCCAGAATCGGAAAATCCGTTCATCCCCTTTACCCGGAGGTGCAGGAGCACTTCAACACCTACAAGTATGCGAACAAGACACTCTCCCGCGGATCGCTGGAGGATTTCCGCGCCTTTAACCTGAAGCTGGCAGGCATTATGAAAGCCGGCCTCGACGAAACAGAAGAGGGCCGAGCCTCCTACCACATCTCCATGGGGGACTACACGGCAGAGGAGGTCTCCCGTGCCACAGACTTTGCCAGGACCCTCCAGAAAGCCGGCGGTGTCTTTGTCGCCGCCGACTTCCAGCACTACAAGGTGGAGTACGCCACGGGACTGGATTTCTCCTACAACGGAACCCTGGCAAAGGTCGGTGTCAAGACCCTCTCCTTCATGGCGGAGCATAAGGAAGCCATGGACGTGTGGACGAAGGCCGCGCAGGGGAAATACGCGGATGAGCGGGCCGTCAAAAATGCGCTGGACGAGGCGGGCCTGAAGGATACCGCAGCGGCCTACGAGGACATGCTGAAGGGCTCGAATCCCGGAATCGAGGACAAGCTCAGCTATACCTTCAAGCACGAAGCTGGCGAGCTTTGGACGAGGCTGGCCGGATATAGCAAGCGCAAGCCAAAGGAAGAGGAGGCTGCGTATAATGCCCTCCAGGAAAAAATCCGTGGAAACGACACCTCTTCCCTGACCTATCAGTCCTATGAGCTGGAGGATGCCTCCACAGAGGGCCATGCGGAAAAGCTCTTTCTCGCAAAACTCGTCGGTATTGCCGCCCGGCCACCTGCCGTATTTGTGCAGGATAAGACAGGAGCATTCCACCTGCTGCCCCCGGGACAGGAAGATGCCCCTGCAGAGGACGCGGAAAATGAGGAGGCAGTCGACAGCAATCCGAGAAGCTACGCCGACGCAGCCATAAAACGCCTGCAGGAAAAGATTGCGGGCATCCGCGAGCAGAACCTCCCGCTGGAGGAAAAGCAGAAGCAGATCAACGCCATAAAACAGCAAATCCTTACCTACCAGAACATGAAGCTGCAAGACCAAAAGACAGAAACATCTTCGTGAAATCAATAACGGATTCGCCAGCCAACCGGCAGATGGGAGTGTCTCCATGAAAATCACGCAACTGGATAGCATCCTCAAAAATACGCCCGCCACCTCAACGAACCCATCAACGGAAGAAGCATATACGAGCTTTTCCGCCACACTGAACGAAGCAAAGAAGAGCGGGAATGCGAAAGAGGCCTATGAAGCCTATATGAACGGCCCGACTCATCCCTTCAAGAACCAGGGACAGCTTTTGGATGGAACCATGTTTCCTCCAGAAGATGCCTCCCCGGAGTTCCTCCTTGCCTGGGACAAGACCTTGAACGAACTGCCAGAAGTCCCACGTGTCCTTCTGACACACGCAGTATGCGAAGTCCTGGAATACGGGGATTACAGTGCTCCCATCATATCGGATGCCGAACGCATAAAAAATGCTCGAAATACACTAGACAAATACGGTTGCGAGGGGCTCCTGGAGCTTACGAAGAAGGCCCTGCAAAAAGCCTTGAAGAATAACATTGACTTCGGAAATGAGCCAATCTATATCAACAACCTACGGGATTGCCTGTTTAACTGCCAGCAAATGATAGATCTGCTCCAGTCCTTGAAGCAAAAACACAAATAAGGCAGAGGGCTTTTCCGAGTCTGCTCGCCCCCGCCTTATCTTGTTGCCATGTTTTCTTATTTTTGGAGATGTACCATGCTGACACTTGCCGTATAAGTACGTCCGCTCATGGAATCGGCTGATACATAAATGGTGGGATAGCTGCCGCTAAAGGCAGTAAACGGGATTGCTGCAACCTCTTTCCATCCCGTTGCAACACCATTGCGCCCGTAAATTGGTGTACGCTCCACGACCGTACGCTGGATTGCTTGCCCCGTCGCCCTGCTATCGCGGTAGAATACCGTCCCCCAGTTGGGGTACCCCGTAAACTTCGTGACCACATAGAGCGTTCCTCCCTTAAACGTCGGATTGCCCTGAACCGTACTTGGGTATCCTTCCGATACCATCCCACGGTTCCCCTGATTATCATAAATCTGCGTAATCTGAATCCCACTGAGCTGTGGCGCAGGGCTGGCCGAGGCCTGTGCTGCAATTCCGGCGACGAGCCCAACTGCAAACAGTATGGACAGGATTCCTGTCATCAATTTCTTCATTGTTTTTCCCTCCGTGTTTCAAAATCTGTTTCTTCTTTCGGCTATCTCCCCACAATCATACGCATCCGCCCCTTTCCTTCAACAGCTTCATGAAATGCATCCGGCTCGAACAGGCTTCCCCGTCTAGGGATCCGCATGCTCTTTTGCCCTCTCACCAGTAGCCCACGGGAACAGGGAAAGTTAAGGACAGCTCGAAAATTTTTTCGCTAACACGATAGCACCCGCAGCGAGCCATACTGAAAAGCTTTTTCTGCAAAACTTTTGTTAACCCCTGTCCCTTGCAGGAATTCTATAATTTCCCTTAAGTTACATTCGATTTTCTTCGATAATTCCAGTAAAGGATTTGGCTAGAACAGGAAGGTGGCGCTAGTATGACGATTGATTTTAGAGGAAGCTCGTTTTCCTTCTCAACCTCTCAGAGGGATATCCTTTCCGTATGCAAGGGAATCACTCCATTAAGCCGGGCCTTCATCGTTGTCGATCCGATTGACCTGGATCCCCACGGGCGGGAAACGAAGCTTCCAAGGGACCGCGTCCAGCCTGCAGCTTCCTCCCTGGCCTCAGCGGAAGGGACAGCCATCACGCCCTCCAGTGCTCCGGCCTTTTCCATCGACATATCCGCAGAAGGATACGCCACCTACGAAAGGGCGCAGTCCAAGCTTCCCCAGAATCCTGCGGCAGAGGCTCCCCCCCCGACTGCATCGGCTTTGGAGGCAGCCGCAGACGAATCCCGGGAGCTCTATGAGCCCCTCGGCCTCGACATCCATTCCGGCAACTACATAACGGACAGCGGAAAATATACGCAGATAATCGCAGTAAACGCTGCAGAAGCCTACATCGGCACCAGCCTGCAGAAGGGTGTGCGCGAGACAGGGCAGAACCTTTTTGACCTCCAGCAGTTCGCCCGTGCCTTGAACTCCTATTCTGCAGGGCGAGGAGAGAGGACACGGGGCTATGACGACTACCTTAAGAGCATCCAGGAGCGCTTTGATATGCTCGACCCCGACCACAAGGATGCCCAGCTGAACCTCATGCGGGACATGGTCGATAAGGCCGCCAACGGCCAGCTCATCCCCGTCGACGAGACGCTCGACGACGAGATTGAAGAGGCAATGGCGACTGTCCAGGTAACGCTGGCAGACAGCAAGAAGAAGAAAAGCACCAAGGCCTATGCGCCTGCAGCAAATTCGGATACCATGGCTGCCTTCCAGATTGCCCAGCAGGGGGCGAGAAATGCAGAGGAGCTCATCGCTTCCCTGACCGGAATCCCTTCCAATCACCAGAAGAAGAATGCCTCCCTGTCCTCCGTGGTGCTCCCTGATAAAGCTGCTTCCCAGAAGAGCGAGCAAAACGACTTCCGCTCCGCCCTGCACGGCCTCAACCACATGGGAGCAGATGACAGCAGGTCTTCTGCACCAGACGCATCCCAAGGAGAAGAAACATCCAAGCTGGACTACTCCATCACGGAAGAAAGCTGGAAACGCATCACCCAGGAATATATAAAGGAGCGGCTGTCCACCAAATCAAATGACACACAAACTTCTCACGGAATACAGTCTGACGCTTCCGTCCCATCTCATAGCGAGGAAATTACGCCACAATCGAAATAAGCACTTCCCAAAATCATCGATACATCTTGAAGCCCCAGCAAAAAGAGATGAAGCACACTGCTTCATCTCTTTTTGCATAGCTAGATATTCTCGTCAGGGGACATCAAACATATTCCCCTCTTCAATATCCCCCATCCATCCCGACGGGATGAAGAATCCAGGCTTGACCCCGCTATATCGCGGATACCGCGCACGGCTTGCATCGCCATAATACCAGTTAGGCTCGCGAAAATCAACAAACTCCTTCGCATCCATATCGAATATCAGATTCATACGAAACAGCGTCCCCACAAAATTCCAAAAAGCTGTGTAGTACCTTCTTCCATTCGAATCCGTACCGCTATTAACCTTCGTTGCATTTGCCACATCCCCAGGACTGTAGGTTTTCCGCCAGTGCGTCTCTGCATAAATCGCAGAATCCAAGGTAATAAGCAACGCATTTTCGCAATGCATTGGCCCGGTATACTTGCCAACCGCCACTCCGATTGCAGCAGTATTCTTTGTCGTCGATATGGAGCATTCTCCCGTGCTGTACTGTGTGTTTTCTCTCGTAGTTTTCAACTCGATTTCTCGATAGGACAGAGACGCTCCATCAATCGCAACACTATGCAGGGATTTTCCAGCCGCATCTTTCGCAAAGGCCATAACCTCAACAAAGTGTTTTTTATCCGTCGAAAGTATTGCCCTATAGTCCGAGGCGGAAGCAGGGATGTTTGTCGCCAACACTGAAACCATAGCGGAAGGATCAAACTTCCCATAGGCACTTAGCCGCAAAATATACTGGCCTGCAGGCAGCTTTTTCTTCTGATACCCGTTTCCTGCAATAGGGTCAACGATGTTGTTGTAATTGAGATCCATCACATCGAGAACATACTCGCAATCCGTCGGGACGCCCATCAGGCAAAATGCGTATTCTCCGCCTTCCGGCAGCTGCAACACGCTGAAATCCTGATCAATCTGATTGTCAATCGTGTGCTTGACCGGTGTATTAAGCGGCTGCAGCTTGAGCTGCTGCAAATTGTCATCTCCCTCAAAGTCATCCCAGGTATCAGACAGATGCGCCATAAGCTGGTACGAATTTGTCGCTGCTCCTGCATAGGCTGCAACACAGACGAAGTATATTCCCGCCTCTGCAATATGGCTGAGCAGCTCATACATCCCCGCCTTGTTCTGGGATATCGCCAGCTGTGACAGCTGTCCTGTCGAAGTGTCAAGGCTGTACAGGGAAAGATCGTTGTCGACGGTATGATCTGAGCAGCCAGACACATAAACCGTGACCTTTTTCCTTTCCGCTACCTGGAAGTAGTACCAGCGTCGCTTTCCCACTCCCGTAATCGAGTCCGTATAGACCGTATCGAAGCCGATCTGGACTGCGCCATTGGGCTGGCTATGTGCCGGTTCCGCGCTTTCTGCCACAGAAGCTGCTGCACTCCCAGTTACCGGGCTGCTTGCTGCAGCTCTCAGGGCGCGAGCCTTTCTTCCTTTGCTGCTCGAGCCTGCAAGCTCCCCTGCAACCTTTCCCTGAGCAATAACCGGAACGACTTCCTTCCCGGGCAGGAGAAGCCTTTGCCGCCTCTGCAGGGCTTCCGCATTCCCCCGCATAGTGCCAAGCATGCCGTCCTTCGGCTTTGCGCCATCCAGCAGATCCTGTTCCGGCAAAATGATTGTCTTTGCAAACATCTTATCACCTCATACTAGATTATAGAAATATCTTGGCCGAGCACCTGCAAGCAATCGCATCACCTTCTTTCATTCCCATTGATATTACCATCTCGCGAGAAGCCCCTGCTTCCCTTCTAAAGGACTTTACTTGTCCCCTCACCTATAGCCCACGAAAGCGGAGGAAGTTTAGGATACATGGGAATCTTTTTCCAAACTTTTTCGCAAGCGTCCATAGATGGTGGCCAGCCGCTGCGTGATTGCGGATTTGCTCACGCCTTCCGCCTGTGCGATATCCACCTGTCTTTCCTCTCTCCAGAAAATGCGTCGGATAAGCGCCTTTTACTGCGGCCGCAGCTCGTCCATTGCCCGATAGAGATCCCCATAATCCTCCTGCAGAAGCGCTGACTCCACATCCTTCGCCCCTACAAACCGCCTGTCCTCAGGGTCTATCGCAGAGAGCAGCACATGACGCCTGGTTTCCGCATGGTTTCTGTTGAAGGTCGGCTTGTTGAAATCCTCATCCAATATTTCCTGCGGAGAGCGCCTATTCACATCTTCCCCTGCTTCAGCCTCATCCCGTCTCCTTTGATAATCCCGCTCCACCATTGCATCAAATTCCTCCTCCGCCGCTTCCAGCACCGTCGGACGATTCTTGTCCTCATAAAAAAGTACGACTTTCATTTCCTTATCTCTCCCTTTTGCAAGCAAGGAACACAAAAAGCCCGACAAGCAATCTCTCGATTGCCTGTCGGGCTCGTATGTCCTATTCGCATCGTGCTCCGTACTAAGCTGGTTTTTTCGTTATTCCGATTTCTCTCTTGCAGCGAGGACATTTGATCATATAATCCGCCTTGTCCTCATGCACCTCCGCTGCAATCTGCGTGTGCGCCACTGTGTCAGCATTGCCATCCAGCAAGCGCCGGTGACAATGCGGGCAGTAAATCTTCTCTCGCATTCTATCCACCTCCCTATAAAAACAACGCTGCTTCCGAATCCACAAAGCCTAGCCTGGACATTTTGACTCGGACCGCTGCCACAGAGGTCTCGTAGCGAACTGCCAGGCTTTTCAGAACCGCATCATAGTGGTATGCCGCCACAGGATTGCGGTCGATTTCCATCTGGCTCACCACTTCCCCAAAGCCCTGCTCCTTGAGAAAAGCTTGGGCAAGAGGCAGGAAGGAGGCTCGGGGCATGGCTGTCTCAGAGGCCATCACATTCGCCTGGTGTTCCCGAAAGTCTTCATTTGTTTCAAGCTGTCTTCTGGCATCCGTCAAAATGCTTCGATAGCATCGGACACTGTGCGGGAACATGCCGGAATCCTCGAACAGAATCAGCTGGTCTTCGTTTCTTCTGTATACCCGGCCATGCATCCATGCATGGCCGCATTCGTGCAGGAGCGTAAACCGCCAGAAGCCGCGATAGCGTTCCGTGTTGATATCCTCATGGATGACGATGGTGTTTGCTCGGATGGGGATATTATGTAGCCGGCCGCCATCCATTACAGGAATGACGTCATCGTTAAAGACCATAGCCCCGACAATACCTGCTTCCGGTACGCCAATCTTGTGGTATTCCACATTGAGCCCCATATAGGCCTCTGCAAAATGCTCGGGGCTGATTGGCTGCGGCTCCCGCAGAAGCGCAGGCTTGTAATCCGCCAGCATCGCTTCCACCTGTGCTTCGATATCTGCATCACGGATGACCGGCGTATAGTCCGGCTTATGCCTCCTGCACTCGAACGGTATCACTCCGGCTCCCCCTCTTCCTTCACCTTTTGAATGAGCTGTTCCCAATCCTCTTTGCGCAGTCTGCCTTTGTTCGTCATGCGCAGCGCGAAACGTGCCATATTCCCGATATCGGAATACATCATGATGTCATCAATATCTTCCGGGATGTATCCCGCCCGCTTCTTTGCTGCCAGATCATACAAATGCGCCTTGTCTTCTTCGGATAGGTGGAGGTATTCAGAAAAACGCTCGATTTTCTCCCCATCAAAGGGCTTCCTCCGTCCCTGCTCAATATCGCTCAGCATGGACAGGGATATTCCCAGCTCTTCCGAAATATTCCGAAGCGTGAGCTCGCGACTATCCTTCAATCGCTTGCTGCGAATAAACTGGCCGAAGTCCATATTCTCCTCACGCATCTTGCTCCCCCTCTCGATTTTGATTTTACGCCATTTCGGTTTTTTACGCCGTAATAGTGTAATTCCATTATATATACCATACTGCGTAATGTCAAGAACAAAAATTCCTTTTCTTTTTAAAATCTACCCTTCTAAAATTTTCTTCTCCTTGATTCTATATGCTTCTTAATCTCCTTGCCTTTTCTCCGATATAATAAATAAGCCAGAACATATCGAAACAGGAGGCTCTCCCATGAAGATAACACAGCTGGATGCCATTTTCAAGAATACGCTCGCGACCTCGACGAATCCATCAACGGAAGAAGCATATGCGAGCTTTTCCGCCGCACTGGAAGAAGCAAAGAAGATCGGAAATGCGAAAGAAGCCTACGAAGCCTATATGAACGGCCCGACACATCCTTTCAAGACCCAGGGGCAGCTCTTGGATGGAACCATGTTTCCTCCAGAAGATGCCTCCCCGGAATTCCTCCTTGCCTGGAACAAGACCTTGAACGAACTGCCGGCAGTACCCAGGGTTCTGCTGACAGATGCGGTATGTGAAGTCCTGGAATACGGAGATTACAGTGCTCCCATCATATCGGATGCCGAACGCATAAAAAATGCTCGAAATACACTAGACAAATACGGCTGCGAGGGGCTCCTGGAGCTTACAGAGAAGGCCCTGCAAAAAGCCTTGAAGAACAACATCGCATTCGGAAATGAGCCGATCTATATCAACAACCTGCGGGATTGCCTGTTTAACTGCCAGCAAATGATAGATCTGCTCCAATCCTTGAAGCAAAAACACAAATAAGGCAGGGAGCTTTTTCCCGAGTATGCTCCCCCGCCTTATCTTGTTCCTATGTTTTCCTATTTTTGGAGATGTACCATGCTGACACTTGCCGCATAAGTACGTCCGCTCATGGAATCGGCTGATACATAAATGGTGGGATAGCTGCCGCTAAAGGCAGTAAACGGGATTGCTGCAACCTCTTTCCATCCCGTTGCAACACCATTGCGCCCGTAAATTGGTGTACGCTCCACGACCGTACGCTGGATTGCTTGCCCCGTCGCCCTGCTATCGCGGTAGAATACCGTCCCCCAGTTGGGGTACCCCGTAAACTTCGTGACCACATAGAGCGTTCCTCCCTTAAACGTCGGATTGCCCTGAACTGTCCCCGGATATCCTTCTGTTACCCTTCCACGATTCCCTTGATTATCATAAATCTGCGTAATCTGAATCCCGCTGAGCTGTGGCGCAGGGCTGGCCGAGGCCTGTGTTGCAATTCCGGCGACGAGCCCTACTGCAAACAGAATGGACAGGATTCCTGTCATCAATTTTTTCATTGTTTTTCCCTCCGTGTTTCAAAATCTGTTTCTTCTTTCGGCTATCTCTCCACAAGCATACGCATCCGCCCCTTTCCTTCAACAGCTTCATGAAATGCATCCGGCTCGAACAGGCTT
Source organism: uncultured Mitsuokella sp. (assembly GCA_945877355.1). GTDB lineage: Bacteria > Bacillota > Negativicutes > Selenomonadales > Selenomonadaceae > AWVT01. The sequence goes on from CAMCRT010000049.1 coordinate 10,935, forward strand.
CCCCGTCTAGGGATCCGCATGCTCTTTTGCCCTCTCACCAGTAGCCCACGGGAACAGGGAAAGTTAAGGACAGCTCGAAAAAAATTTGCTATCAGCTGCTTTGCCGCCTTTATACTTCTTGACAAGCACATCTCTTCGCAATAGTATAAAATCCGTTAGCCGTTTACGAGCTTTTTTCCTTTTCATACTACAGGAAGGCGGGTGATGGAATGGGAGAATATACTCCACCCTTTCGCATGACGGAAGCTATGACCTATCTGATTGGCGAGATCTGCGAGCAGGTCGGGCGGATTGCTGTCCTGCAGGAAAAGCCCATCAATCCCCATCTCCGCCGGAGCAACCGCATCCGCACCATCCATGCCTCCCTTGCCATCGAGCACAATTCCCTGTCGCTGGAGCAGGTGACGGCCATCTTGGACGGCAAGCGCATCCTGGGGAGCCCCAATGAAATCCGGGAGGTACAAAACGCCTACGAGGCATACGACCTGATGCTCCAGCTGGATCCTTCCTCGGTAAAGGATCTGCTCCGCGCCCACAAACTGATGATGCAGGGTCTGGTGCCGGAATGCGGCCGGTTCCGCTCCAAGGGCGTTGGCATTTTTGACGGCAACGTGCTTGTCCACATGGCACCTCCCGCCGAATTCGTCCCCGAGCACATTCAGAATCTTTTTGACTGGTACAAGGCCTCTGCGCTTCACCCTCTTATAAAGAGCGCGGTCTTTCACTACGAATTCGAGTTCATCCATCCCTTTGCCGACGGAAATGGTCGCATGGGCCGGATGTGGCACACACTCCTCCTGGGCAAATGGAAGGAGCTCTTCTTCTGGCTGCCCATCGAGGAGCTCATCAAGTCCCGGCAGAAGGAATACTACGATGCCCTAGGCCTCGCGGACAGGACGGCAGACAGCTCCGGCTTCGTGGAGCTCCTGCTACAAATCATCCGGGACAGCTTACGGGAAATCGCCACTCATGGTCGCAGTACCGACCATGATGGCGACCAAAACACCGACCAAGATAAAACACCCGTGGAGAAGCTTCTCGATGCCTTGGGAAATGACACGCTCTCCGCGACGGATCTCATGGCACGGCTCCACCTCTCCCATCGGCCCACCTTCCGCAAGAACTACCTGACCCCCGCCCTCAAGCAAAACCAAATAGAGCGCACGATTCCCGACAAGCCCAAAAGCAAACATCAGAAATATCGGCGAAAGCAATAGAGCACCATCGACCTTGCCTTGCTTCGCTGTACTCCAAGGCAAAGAGCCCGACAGACCGTGACCCCATTCACGGCCCGCCGGGCTGCTTTGTTATATCTTGTTTTCTTGACACTCACATTCTGTCGGAGTAATATGAGCTCAATAGTAGATTACGAGTTAGTAACTTACGAGTTACTTCTTTTTGATTATGCAAGGAGCATTCTATGTTTTACTGCCGAGAGGAAGAGCTCAGCAAGCTGGGCAAACGGTATCGCCAGGATTCCTTTGAATGTGTCATTCTCTATGGCCGCCGTCGTGTGGGGAAGACTGCGCTCATCAATGAATTCTGCAGGGACAAGCCCACAATCTATTTCTCTGCCCTGAAGGCCACTGTCGCAAAAAATCTATCTGCCCTCTCCAAGGCCATCCAGCTTTTCAAGGATCCGGAGGCTGCCGCCTTTCCGGAGTATCACACCTTCAGCGACGCCCTGGAGGAAATCAGCCGCCTAGCGAAGACGCAGCGCATCATTTTTGTCATAGACGAGTATCCCTATCTGGCAAAAGCGGAGGATTCCATCTCCTCCCTTTTGCAGCACATCATCGACCAGGTCTGGACGAATACGAAGCTGTACCTGATCCTCTGCGGCTCCTCCATGAGCTTCATGGAACGGCAGGTCCTGGGAGAGGAGAGCCCGCTCTATGGCGGAAGGACGGCACAGTTCAAGCTGGAGCCTCTGACCTATCGGGAAACAGCGCAATTCTCCCCGGGGCTTTCCCCGGAGCAGAACGCCCTTATCTATGGCATCACAGGAGGCATTCCCCATTACATCCGGAAGCTTGCTGTGAAAGATGATGTGGATGAGGCCCTTCTCGAAAACCTCTTTGACCGCTCCAGCTACCTCTACGAGGAGCCGGAGAACCTCCTGAAGCAGGAGCTCCGGGAGCCCTCCCAATACAGCGATATCCTGTCCGCCATTGCCGAGGGTGCCTCAAAGCTATCCGAGATTTCCGCGAAGTGCAGCCTGGAGACCGGGGCCTGCGCCAAGTACATCAAGACCCTCCAGGAGCTCGGCATCGTCAAGCGGGAGCGCCCCTTGCTGAACGGGAACGCCCGGCAGACCATCTACTCCATCGAGGATAATTTCTTCCGCTTCTGGTATCGCTTTGTCCCCGACAACACCGCCCTCATCGCCTCCGGGCGCATCGCGCGGGTATACGACAAGGTGATAAAGCCATATCTTCCAGACTTCATGGGCTTTGTATTTGAGCGTATGTGCCGGGATTTTCTGCTGTACTATGCAAAGGGGATCCCCTTTGAAATCCTGACCCTCGGCAGATGGTGGGGAAACGACCCTTCCAGACGAAAAGAAATCGAAATCGACCTCGTGGGGGAAACCCTCGATATCGAGACCGGCGAAAAAGCCTACCTTGTCGCCTCCTGCAAATACAGGAACGCCCAGATCGGCCGGGATGAGCTGGAGCTCCTGCACCAGTATGCCTCTGTCTTTTCCCGTGGCAGGAAATGCCATTTCCTTCTGTTTTCCAAGAGCGGCTTTACAAAAGGCCTGCAAGAAAGCGCCACCGCTGGAGAGGTCATTCTATATACCCTAAAGGATATGATGGGATGCCTCCCAAGATAGTGACCAGAATAAAACTCCCGTGGCCAGGTGGCGAGCATGATATTTCCCGCGAGCAGTCAGAGCAGTGCCATATACTCCTTCCGCAAGGCGAGCTCGATCCCCAATGCACTCATGGCCTGCTCCACGGAGAAGTTCGTATTCTTCAAAAGCGAACGAAGGTTATTGAGCTTCTCATTCCGCTCTCCCTCCGCGCGTCCTTCGTCACGAGCATCTTCGATGGCTTCCTCCATCTCAACCTCGCGGGCAAGCTCAGGATTCCACTTGAAGTCAAGCATGCAAAAAACTCCTTCCTTTCTGATTCCATTATAGCGCAGGTATTCGGGAATAAAAAGAAATGTGCGCCCCCTTATCTCCTCTCCAGAAAGTAATTTTACTTTGTCAGCTGATAGCTTCTTTTGATTAACGCAAGGATTCTCTCGTCAGAAAGGGAGTCATCCAGTATAACGGATATCCAGGTTTTGTGGTTCATATGGTAGGAAGGATATATGCTGGGATGCTGTCGCAGGGCCTCGCCCTGCTCCGGCTGGATTTTCAGATTGATGATATCAATGGGTGCCTTATTTCCATCCCTGTCCAGCAGCTCACGCCTGATATCCATAATCAACGCAAACCATTTCCGGCTAGCAGCATGACGGAAAACACCATAGGTCTGATTCCGAGCGTTTTGTGCCCAAGGAAAATCCGGCGTGATCTGACAGCTCTCCTGTATCTGCCCTGCCAGGCGATTCGCCTGAGGCGACAGAAACAGGATTTCATGGCAACAGGAACGGGCAATATCCCGCAGCAGGGCCCGATATGCTTCCCGGACTTGATTGACAAAGGCCCCCTCCGCCGCCTTTTGATGGAGCTGGTAGTATTCGTCCAGCGTGGCCAAATCGATTGCTTTCCCTTTAGCATGCCCGCCCTCATCAACAGACAGGACCGCCTTAAACTTTCCCTCCAGAAAAGGCTTTTCCAGCACGTAGCCTTTCTCTGCCCGATGGAAGCCATAGGCCTTCATTTTCTCCAGATCCCAACGCTTCCGTGCAAAAACCTCCGCTTCCATTTCTTCCATTCCAGATGCTCCTTTCTAGAAATCGATTCCACACTTCCGCCCTTCCAGGGATGCATATCACTAGCGCACACCTTCATGGCTCAACAGAAAATCCCGTATGTTCCTATGGAGAATGCCGTCGCGGCTCATGTCAAATTCGTCCAGGGAGAGGACGTACTTTGGGTAGTTGTCCCGGATGCTTTCGTAAACGCCAAATTCCCGCTCAATCGTCTCCTGGGAGGCCAAGAGATACGCCACCTGGATGTAGATTCGCTCTTCCTGACGCTGTGCCACAAAGTCGATTTCCTTTGCTCCCGCTTTGCCGACCGTTACATCGTAGCCCCGGCGCTTCAGCTCGAGGAAGACGATGTTTTCCAAAATCAGGTTGATATCCCGCAGGTTGCCGCCAATGACGGCTTCCCGGATGGCGTGGTCGGCCAGATAGTATTTTTCCTGGACACTCAGGATTTTCTTGCCCATGAGATCCTGACGCTTGACAGGATAGAACAAAAATGCTTCGCTGCCTGCATGCAGATAATTTAGTACGGTCTCCGGCGAGACCTTTCGGCCTTCGCTCTTCATGTACTTGGATATGGTGGTCGCAGAAAAGGTATTGCCAATATTGGCCGTCACGTAGGCAAGGATTCGCTCCAGGAGATCCACATCGCGAATCTGCTTGCGCCGGACAATGTCCTTCAGCTCGACAGCATTGTAAAGATCCCGGAGATACTGTTTGACGGGGCCCTCCTGATACTCTAGATTCCAGAGATAGGGCATGCCGCCATAGCGTATGTACTGCTGGAAGTACTCCGCAGGGGAGCGGTTCGGCTGCGTTTCGCGCGCGAGCTCCACGAATTCCTGGAAGGAAAACGGATACAGGAGGAATTCGACGTAGCGTCCCGCTAAATAAGTGGAGAGTTCCCCTGACAGCAGCTGCGAATTGGAGCCTGTGATATAGATATCGCATTCAAGGTCCACGCGAAAGGAATTGACGGCCTTCTCCCATCCGCGGACTTCCTGGATTTCATCAAAGAACAGATAAATTCTTCCCACCCGCTCCTTTGCTTTTTCCATGACCTCCTGATACAGGGCCTCGGCTGTGCAGAGGTGAGCCAGGGACAGGGATTCAAAATTGTAGGAAAGAATCGAGTCGGCAGGGACTCCAGCCTTTTGCAGCTCTTTTTGAAGGATTTCCAATAGAACAGACTTGCCGCAGCGGCGAATGCCCGTGATGACTTTCACGAGATTCTGGTTCATAAAGGGGCGGATACGGTTCAAATATACGTCACGTTTTATCATGGAATCGCCTCTTTTCAACAGATATATCCGCTAAGTTCATTATTTTATATAATTTTATCAGTTATAACATCTGAAATCAATATCTGGACATCAGCGAATACGAGTGCAAGATTTCATCTATATCGATATTGCCCCATAAGAATAGCCCGACAAATGCCAGGCTATTCTTACCGTCTGCTGTACTATACAAAAGGGCATCCCTATGAAATCCTGACATTCGTGACACTCTAAGATTTTGTCAGAAAAACAGCATCTATTGCATTCCAATTGTGCTATAATGGCATGGGTTCGCAAACAGGTAGAAAGACACTCAAGGAGGTTTTATCTATGATCATCAGAAAGAACCTGCGCCGCATTTTCCAAGCATTTTTCTTCTCTGCGGCTCTGGCTTGTCCCCTGTCCGCTTTTGCAGAAGAAAGTGCCCTGCAGGAAATTCCCTTCCAGACAATTGACGGCGTGAGCGTTGGCAACGCACAGAGCGAGGAAGGGAAGACAGGTGTGACCGTACTTGTATTCCCCGGGGGAGCAAAGACAGGCGTCGACATTTCCGGGGGAGGGCCCGCCTCGCGCGAGACGCCCGTGCTCGACCCGACAAAGGAGAATCTCGGCATACATGCCATCGTCCTTGCTGGCGGGAGCGCCTTCGGCCTGGATGCAGGTGGCGGCGTCATGCAGAGCCTGGAGGAACATGATATCGGATTTGCCACAGGCTACGGACGCGTGCCTCTCGTCGTGCAAAGCGATATCTATGATTTAGGATACGGCAGCTCCTCCATCCGTCCGAACCGCGCCATGGGCTATGAAGCGACGGAGAATGCTCTGAAGGCAAACAAGCCGCAAAGCGGATCCATCGGTGCCGGCACCGGAGCAACGGTCGGAAAGCTCCATGGCATGAAGAGGGCCCAGAAAAGCGGCATCGGCTACTATGCCGTCCAGGTCGGGAATCTAAAGCTCGGTGCTGTCGTTGTCGTCAATGCGCTTGGCGATGTCTATGCCGATGGCAAAAAAATAGCAGGACTCCTGAATGAAAATCGCACGAGCTTCGTCGATAGCACGCAAGAGCTATACCGCATGCACAAGGCCAAGACCACTCTACAGAGGACGAACACCACCATCGGTGCAATCGTGACAAATGGCAAATTTGACAAGGCAGAGCTGACAAGGATAGCCTCACAGGCCACAAACGGATACGCACGTGCGATACGCCCTGTCGGGACGCTTGCAGATGGCGATACCATCTATGCAGCCTCCTGCGGCCAGCTCGTGGAGGCCGATATCAACATGGTCGGAACGCTTGCGGCCGATGTGATGGAAAAAGCAATTGCAAACGCAGTCCAGTCTTCAGAGCTCCCAGACGAGGAGTACCTGGCGAACTGCCTTGCCCCGCAAATCAAATGAACCCATAAGCGCAGCCTTTGGAATGACCGCAATACCTTCCACAAAAATAACTAGCAAAAACAGCCTCCCGCTTTCTGTGATGTGCTCCCCGTCAAGAGGACAGCAAAATAACTCAAACTTCCCACATGCAAAATACCCAAAGTTCTTTGAAAACTGCATA
>CAMCRT010000050.1 GCA_945877355.1 uncultured Mitsuokella sp.
TGAGATTCTTGATGATCTCTTCCGATTCCCGCCGTGTCTGATTCAAAAGGGTACGACTTTGCTCTCGGGCACGCTCTACGACACTATCCTTCTTTTTGGAGAGCTCCTCGCGCATTTGTTCAACCTTCCGCTTGAGATGCTCAACAGCCTGTTCTTTTTCCCGTAGAACTTTGTTCTTCTCTTCAAACTCCCTCTTTTCTTCCTCCAAAGCACCGATAACCCGATCAAGCTGCGCGTGATCTGTCGACAGAAATTCCTGTGCCCGCTGTATGAGTGTCTCAGGCAACCCAAGACGCTTGCTAATGGCAAAAGCATTGCTCGCGCCAGGAAATCCAATGAGCAGCCGGTACGTCGGCCTGAGGGATTGCATATCAAACTCTACACAGGCATTTTCCACGCCCTCTTGAGCAAGTGCAAAGGCCTTTAGCTGAGAATAATGCGTCGTTGCTATCGTCGCGCAGCCAAGCTGGAGCATTCTTTCCAGCATAGCCATGGCTAGAGCCGCACCCTCTTCTGGATCCGTTCCTGCACCAATTTCATCAAGCAGAAGCAAATCCTTGGAAGTAGCCCGAGAAAGTATAGCGTTAAGATGCGTAATATGAGCAGAAAATGTTGAAAGATTTTGCTCGATACTTTGATCATCCCCTATATCCGCATATATATTTTGATAGATGGAAATCTGGGAGTCAGATGCCGCAGGGATATAGCAGCCGGACTGTGCCATGAGGGATAGCAGCCCAACAGTCTTCATTGTTACGGTCTTGCCACCAGTGTTCGGCCCTGTAACCAAGAGTATTCGATAGGTGCGTCCAAGCTCGATCGAAATAGGGACGACGAGGTTTTCATCAATGAGTGGATGGCGTGCCTCCTTTAGAACTGTTGCACCTTTATCGTTCACCAGCGGCTTTATCGCGTGCATATCGATGGCTAGCCTAGCCTTGGCAAAGGCCAAATCAAGTCCTGCAACAATCGTCATATTATCCAGAAGAATCGTTGCATTTTTCAGCACATCGGTTGTCAACACACGAAGTATACGCTGAATCTCCTGCATTTCCTGGAGCTTTAGCTGCTTCACGTCATTATTCATTTCGAGAACAGCCAGCGGCTCGATAAACAGCGTCGCCCCCGTAGCCGATTGGTCATGTACGATGCCTGGAAAATGTTTTCGATATTCTCTCTTGACTAGTAGTACGTACCGATCATCACGGATCGTCGCCACAGAATCCTGCAGATATTTTTGATATTCCGCACCATGCAAATAGCCATTGATACGCTCTTTTATATGATTCTGGGTCTGGCGAAGCTCTCGGCGAATACGTCGGAGCTCCACGCTTGCATCCTCACGAACAGAGCCGTGTTCATCGATTGCATTTTCCAAAGAACGTTCTAGCTGACCTAGTATTTCGATGGAATGAGCTCTTTCCTTCAGATTTGGTGCATCCACTTCACTTTCCTTGAAAAACCGCTTGAGTGCTCGCATGGCAGCAAGCGTATTTTTCAGATCAGATAGCTGACCGAGTTCAAGAACTCCCCCCATTCTCGCAGTCTTGACAACAGGCCGAAAATCAAAGATGCCTCCTAAGGGCGGATTTGCAACAGAAAGAAATTGCTCTGCCTCCTCGGTTTCCGTCAACAGATCCTCTACAATATGCAGGTCAGAGACTGGCTGCAGACGCTCGGCAAGCTCTCGTGAGGCTGCCATGTGCGTCCGTTCCGCCAGCATGGATTGTATTCTTTCGTACTCCAATATGTGTAATGTTTCTGCGTGCATGAACAACCTCGTTCAAAATACTAAAGGACACCTCGGAAGTAATGACCTCGTGTAATGTCGTCGCCTTCCTGCTTCTTCAGCCATTCCTTATCCTTAGCTTTTTTTGATTTATTGCTCAGGCTGACGTGAAATGCCGAGACAATACGTGAAATTTCACCACAGGAAAGCGCTTTGGCCTCAATTCGCAAGGTAGAAATCCCCATGCTCCGCATCCGCTGCGCATAGGGCAGCATGGAAAGTATCTTGCTATTCAGCAGGTGCATCCGACAATACTCATCTGTATATAGGGGGAACATCGCCCCCTTGCGATCCTTCAAGGAATAATGCCCCCTCGTACAAGGCATCGAGCATGTCCCCTGTCCGCGATTGCCAAGGAAGCTGCCCATGACGCAATACTCGGAAATCATGAGCTCCAATCTGCCATAAACAATGGCAGATACAGGCAATGTCGAGGCGTGGACAAGCTCCTCCAATTGCTCTAGATTAAGCTCTGGAGAAGCCGTTACCTCCGTAACTCCATATTCTTTCAGAAAAGAAATAGTCTCCCGATTGTAGGAAATCAGGGAATAATCTGCATGTAATGGAAAATCTGTCAAGCGTCGTGCAAGAGATAGCGTACCGATGGAATGAGCATGGATCGCATCTGGTGGAATCTCGGATAGGGCATCTAAAAGCTTCTCGAAAGGCTTCTGCGCTGCGTCCTTCAGAATGCGCGGCGTATTATAGTCAATTCGCGCCTTGTATTCCTGCGCGAGCTTATAAGCAGCTTTGTAGGCTTCCAAGGCAATAGCTGTATGTTGATAGGATTCTCCGCCAAACAGTATGCCATCCGCCCCAGCCGCGAGTGCCGTCCGTGCTTTCTCAGGGGTATCAACGGCAACCATAAGCTGAGCTGACTTTTCGGGTTTTTGCCTCTTAATCAGCTGTTCTGTGTATACGCCGATCACGCGTTTCCGCTTTTCCAATCGCTTTGCCTCAAGCTGTTCGATCGCCTCACGTCGTGCCCGATTAATTTCGCTGATAGGCACCATAATGCCATCTTCAAGCTCCATATCGACCGATGTGATTTCAAAAGGCGAGGTGCCGAGGCGATTTACCTGAGCAAAGATCCTCTCCTTCGTCAATGGATTTTTGCGGGCAGCCTCTGCCAAAAAGGAAGTTTGTCCTTTACCAATGTTTCCCTGCTCATCTCGGTATTCCACAAAAAGCGGCTCATCCATTGTAGCTTTGACATGACAGCTAAGAGGAAATCTTCGCACAGGCGCTCCTGCCGTAATAAACGTTCTTGCTTTCTCCATGAGTCTTGCATCATAGATTTTGAACACCCGATCATGGGGATGAATACGAGCTGGTACAGAAATGGTGACAGTCTCCCCTGCCTCAGCCTGCTCACATTCCATTCCATCCGTACGGTATATCGTACCAACCGTCAGCTGGACACGGCCTCCAACCTTGACCCAAACATCAAGCTGATCTCCAGAGGAAAGTTGCCCGGAAAGCTTCATCGTAGCCAGCTTTTGTTCCTTGTCATAGGAGATGACACGACCTATCAAAAGGCCTCTGTTATTCGGCCTTAAATCACTCATCATGTTTTTCCCAGGATTACCCAAAAGATATGCTGTGGTAAAGTCCCGATTGAATATCTGAGCGAGAGATTTATTTGCCTGTACTCGGTCAAAGGAATCCGATTCCCCGTAAAACGCATCAATCGCCTTCCGGTAGGTAGAGACAACGGTTGCAACATATTCAGGACGCTTCATGCGCCCTTCGATCTTTAAAGAAGATACCCCTGCACGTATCAAATCAGGCAAGACATCAATGGTATTGAGATCTCGTGGAGATAGAAGATATTGCCCCGCCTTCTCATCAAGCACATTTTTTCCTTGCTCATTTACAAGGGTGTAGGGCAAGCGACAGGGCTGGGCACATCGGCCACGGTTCCCACTCCGACCGCCGATCATGCTGCTCATGAGACATTGTCCAGAGTAGCACACACAAAGCGCCCCGTGCATAAAAGTTTCGATTTCCACCGGAGATTCCTTGCAGATATTGCGAATTTCCTCCAGTGACATCTCCCTGGCCAGAACAACCCGGGAAAAGCCAAGGCGAGCAAGAGCCTGCACCCCCTCCACATTGTGAACACTCATCTGGGTGCTAGCATGAAGTGGAAGATGTGGAGCCACCTCACGAGCAAGCTTCGCTACGCCGAGATCCTGTACCAGAGCGGCATCCGCTTGAATATCGTCCAGATAGCGTAGATAGTTCGCGAGCTCATTTAGCTCATCGTCCCGAGCGATTGTATTGACTGTGACGTGGATATGCACATCTCGTTTATGGGCAAACTGGATCGCCTTTGAAAGCTCTTTCCGATCGAAATTGTTGGCATACGCGCGTGCGCCAAACATATCTCCCGCTAAATACACGGCATCGGCACCTGCCTCTATTGCTGCGTGCAAAGCTTCGACACTGCCAGCCGGTGCTAACAATTCTACCAAAATAAACCTCCATACCCATTCGTATTCTTTTGAGCCCTTAATTTAGATCTTCATCGTCCTGTATCAAAGCAAGCTGCTCCGGGTCAAGTTCTTCTGATACATCTTCACTCGTTGGAAGGGCTGGGAGCTCCGCCAGCGAATTGATGCCAAAGCAGCGAAGAAACTCTGTTGTCGTCCCATATAGTATGGGGCGACCAATGACTTTCTTTCGACCGACCTCTTCAATAAGATTCAAATCTAATAAATGCGTCAATGCTCTCTCTACACGAACCCCGCGTATTTCTTCGATTTCAGCCTTTGTAACGGGTTGCTTGAACGCAATGATGGATAACGTCTCCATCGTAGGAAGGGAAAGCTGCCGTTCCGTGACCTGTGCCAAGCGTTTGACAACATCGTATAGATTTGACCGCGTAACAAGCTGACACCCACCTGCTACACGATGGATCTCTAGTCCGCTCCCCCTATCCTTCAAGTCCTTTTCCAACTGCGTCAGGAGATTTTGGATTGTCAGAACATCACAAAAGAGGAGGCTAGCCAATTCCTTTATCGCAATCGGCCGCCCAGAGGCAAATAAAAGTGCTTCCAGTGCATCCGTCTGTGGTTTAGAATTCTCCTTCATCACTCACATCTCCCTCCTTTTTGCTGATATAAATTTCAGAAAAGGACTGGCTTTGTTGCACCGTAACTACATGGAGCCTTAATAGCTCCAGCATGGCTAAAAAGGTTGCAATAAGCTCTCCTCTGGTGGCAGATGAAAATGCCTCCGAAAAAAGCATCCTGCCTCCATGAGATCCCAAGTATTCGAGGAGATCATTCATCTTGTCCTGTATTCGATAAACATCTGTTGAAACCAGGGCAGAGGGTATCTCAACAACTTCAGAAATAGAAACAGCAGAATGAAATGCGCGGACGAGAGCATCGATCGATAGATTTTTCGGTGGTAGATGCTCCTTCGGCAAGTCCATAGGCATCCTGGCCACAAACTGACTCATCTGCGTTGCCATATCACTTAAGACACCGCTGATCCGCTTGTATTTCTTATACTCCAAAATACGTCTGACGAGTTCGACACGCGGATCTTCCACATCTTCCTCTTCAATATTTCTCTTCGGAAGCATCATCCTAGCTTTGATTTGGAGAAGCGTAGCTGCCATCAGCAGAAAAGAGCTGGCAACCTCCATATTGAATTCACGCATCTTATCGAGATACCCCATGTACTGCTGTGTAAGCTCTGCAATGGGAATATCATAAATATCTATTTTATTTTTTTCAATCAGATGCATCAGAAGATCCATAGGCCCTTCAAATGCCTCTAGCTTGACTTCATATTTCTGCATGGCTTATCCGAAAAACGGAAGAAGAATAAGACGAAACACACTCCAAATCAGGCGCTGCATCGGGATGAAAATATAATTGAGTACAGGAGTCATGATGATGACAATCAAAATGAGAAAACTATATCGTTCAAGAGATGCATATTGATAAGCAAGACGAGATGGCAGCAACTGTCGCAGAATATGAGATCCATCCAAAGGTGGAAGCGGAATCATGTTAAAAATAGCGAAGTTGATATTGTACAAGACGATTGCATTCAACACCATGGAGAGACCGGCAGAAGGATGCCCTAGGAACCGATAGCTGAGCAAGAGGACAACAAGTGCAAAAAAACCGAGCAGCAAATTGGCAGCTGGCCCCGCGAGTGAAACAAGAATATCATCCCGTTTGGGATTTTTAAAATTTCTTGGATTGATCATGACAGGCTTTGCCCAGCCGAAGCGTACAAGAAAGAGCATAAGGAGACCAATGGGGTCGATATGCGCCAAGGGATTCAGTGTTGTACGCCCCATCATTTTGGGAGTGAAGTCCCCTAATGCAACTGCGACGCGCGCATGGGAGTATTCATGGATCACGATGGCAAGCAAAAGCCCCGGAATTCCCGCAATAAACTCTGCAATGGAAAAATCAAACATACGCACTCCCCGCTTCGCTATTTGCAGTCATGAGGATGCCGACAATAGACTTTGCATCGACTATCCTTCCGTCCCTTGTCATCTTGAGTGCCTCAGGCAAAGGCACTTTTACCACGTTGATGAACTCATCCTCATCTGTATGCTGTGTACCTGCTGTAAGACCCTGTGCCAGATAAATGTGGATTCGTTCATTTGAAAAGCCGACGGTGGTGGCGATTGTTGTCAACGGCAAGAATGTTTCCGCCGTATAGCCTGTCTCCTCTGAGAGTTCCCTTTTCGCACAAAGAAGTGGATCTTCCCCTGCTGCATCAAGCTTTCCCGCTGGAATCTCAAGGGTAATCTTTCCAATGGGGTGTCGATACTGCCGTACGAATATGATATCCCCATTCGGCAAAAGCGGGACAACCGCAGAAGCGCCAGGATGGCAAATCCATTCCCGTGTCGAAGTTTTTCCATTGGGTAACAAAACAAGATCCCGCTTGACATGCAGGAGAGTGCCTTGGAAAATATCCTCTGATGTTTGAAGGGTCTCTATTAGGTTCTTGTCATTTTGTTGTGCATTCATACTTGTATCCCCCTATACAAATCACATGGCTGAGAGCTTCTCTTTTTTCGTACGAGCATGGGCGAGCATTTCCTTGGCATTTTCAAGAGAAGCCGTTGTCATATTATCTCCAGAAGCCATACGGGCGATTTCCTTGACACGAGCATCTTCCGCCAGCGGATCGACTGTCGTATTGGTGCTGCCTTCCTTTGTGTTTTTCGTGATATAGAGATGATTGTCCGCCATGCATGCTATTTGAGGCAGGTGGGTGATGCAAAGCACCTGCTTGTGCTGGGAAACGATGGCAATACACTCCGCCACCATCTGTGCAGTCTTTCCACCGATACCTGCGTCGATCTCATCAAACACCATACTGGAAACAGCATCATCCTTTGTAGAAGCCACTGTCTTTATGGCCAGAGCAATTCGTGATAGTTCTCCGCCTGAAGCGATTTTATTGAGCGGCTTCTCAGCCTGGCCTGCATTGGCAGAAAAGAGCATTTCTACAAAATCATGCCCATCCTTCGTGTAATTCTCCGATTCCAGAACACTGATATGAAAATGAGCATCGGGCATCCCCAGTGAAGAAAGGCGCTCCTCGATTCCTTTTTCCAATATACCTGCTGCATGCATCCGTTGCTCCGTAAGGCGGGAAGCTCTCTCCTTGAGCTGTTGATAGGACACGGCAATTTGCTTTTTCAAATCACTTAAATCTGCATCCAGATTCTGCATACTGGAAAGCTCTCTCTTGATTTTCTGCTGATAGGATATGACTTCTTCAATTGTAGCGCCATATTTCTTCCGCAACCTATAAATCTTGTCCATTCTCTCCTGAAGTACATTGAGAGCATTTGGATCAAAACGCAACCCTTCCCCATAGTCACGTATTTCATCGCTAGCCTCCTGCAGAGAAATATACGATTCCTCCACAAGCTTTCGGGCATTTTCTAAGGCATCATCATACTGCGAGAGATCGTCAAGATTTCTCTTGACGGTAGATAAAGCAGAAATAATTCCGCTCTCCTCCCGCGTATTATTATTAAAAAGACGGTAGGATTCCTCGACATAGTGAGAAATACGTTCCGCATGGGAAAGCCGCTCGATTTCCTTTTCCAGGCGGACATCCTCGCCGACTTTCAGCTTGGCATCCGCGATTTCCTTTTCCTGCCACAACAGCATGTCCTGCCGTTCTTCCGTGTCATGAGCTTCCTTCTTGCGACGTGCGTATTCCTTGCAAAAGTCCTTCCATGCCAAATAGGTTTCCTGATAGGCCTTAAGAACATCCTGCGCCGTATCATCAAATTGCATCAAGAGCCGCATCTGGTTTTCTGGCTTCAACAGTGCAAGGCTGTCATTTTGTCCGTGAATATCAAGAAGATGGGCCCCCACTTGCCGCAAAATAGAAAGCGTGACATGACAGCCATTGATCAGAATATTTCCCCTGCCATTAGCAGACAACTGACGACGGATGACAAGTGTCGAATCTGTCGTATCAATCGCCTGCTCCTGTAGAATCTCAAGAAGCTCCGCCGACAAATCCTCAAGAGAAAATACAGCCTCTACTCGAAGCCAGTCGCAGCCCGTACGAATGGACTCCGCTGTAATTCGTTTCCCAAGGACAGCGCCAATTGCTCCAATCAAGATAGATTTGCCCGCGCCTGTCTCACCTGTCAGGATATTAAGACCGCTTTCAAAACGCACCTGCACATGCTCGAGCAATGCAAAATTCCAGATGGTAAGTGTTTTGAGCATCCAAAAATCTCCTCTTATTTCAGGAATTCATTCAGCCGCGCCATAATTTTCGGTGCAGATTCAATGGGCTTTACTATGACAAGAATGGTGTCATCTCCTGCAACCGTTCCAATAATCTCAGGCCAGTTACAGGAATCCAGGGCGGAAGCGACCGTGTTCGCACCGCCTGGCAAGGTCTTGATGACAAGGATATTCTCACTGTAATTGCATCCGACAATCGTATCGCGAAACACGCGTATCATACGTTCCTTTGTAAAAACATAGCTGCTATCAGATGGCAATGCATAGCGGTATCGCCCATCTCCAGTCGGTACCTTTATGAGCATAAGCTCCTTGATGTCCCGTGAAACAGTTGCCTGCGTCACTCGTATATGGCGGCTGCGCAAGGCTTCTGCCAACTCATCCTGGGTCTCAATAATCTCCTGCGAAATGATTGAGCGTATGACATCAAGGCGTTTCTCTCGCATGAATCCATCCCTCTTCTCTTTGTCGTCAATATCTCTTCAACCATGTTTCCACAATTTGTTCTTGATTGTATCATAGTAATCCGTATCTTTGAATTTTACGATATGCGAGGTAAAAGGAGATTTCTTGACAACTACACGATCTCCTGGCTGCAACCGAAAGCTTTCCTGTCCATCAAATGTGATGACCATATCCGGATTGACCGCGGCTACCTTGATATGAATGATATCCCTGTCACGGACAAGCATCGGCCGCATAAAAAAGGAATGCGCACAAATCGGCGTGACCAAAAGTGCATCAATATTCGGGTTCATAATGGGGCCGCCTGCCGAGAGCGAATAGGCTGTAGAGCCTGTAGGCGTAGACACGATCACACCATCTGCCTTATAATCTGCAAGGTGTGTATCATTGATTTGAAGTCCTAGACGTATCATGCGGGATACACCGCTTTTGGATACAACAACATCATTGATGGCAAATCCCAAAAGCTTTGATGCACGCTCTGTCGTAACATAAGCGGAAAGCAACAATCTGTTTTCCAAAAAATATTCCTTCTCCAGGATTTTTTGGAGCTTCTCTTCCAGGGATGCCGGTTCAATATCCGCTAGGAATCCGAGAGTACCTATGTTGATTCCACATACCGGCATATTTCGTATGCCATAACGGCGACAAACCCCTAAAAGTGTTCCATCTCCCCCGATACTTATTGCCATATCCGCAGGCTGTTCCTCAATATCCGATACTCCGTAGGCATCTATACCATAGTATTGTGCCTCCTCGATGGGCAAGAGGATCTCATGTTCCCCGCCATACAGATAACGAAGGATTCGCTTTAAAATAGGATAAGCCTCTGGCTTGCTGACGTTAGGGTACACAGCTAATTTCATCAAGTCTCCCCCTAACGATCCAGCTCGGTATGAGCCGCTCCCACCACCTGGGAAATGAAATCCATGGTCAAATTTTCGCGTTCCCTCTTCTCTCGAGACAGCTGCGCCAGGTATTCGATATTTCCCTCAGGGCCTTTCACTGGAGAATAGGTGAGGCCTGCGACAGAAAAGCCGATTCCCTGTGCAAAGGAGAGCACATTTTGAATGACTTCAATATGGGTAGAAGCCTCACGGACAACCCCTTTTTTCCCGACACGTTCTCTCCCCGCCTCAAACTGCGGCTTTATAAGCGCAATGATTTTTCCGTCCTCTTTCAAGAGTGTATACGCAACAGGGAGTACCTTTGTAAGAGAGATGAACGCCACATCGATTGATGCAAAGTCCAGCAATTCACCAATTTGATCAGAGGTGACATTTCGGATATTTGTGCGTTCCATGTTTATGACGCGATCATCCTGGCGGAGTTTCCAGGCTAATTGTCCATAGCCCACGTCAATGGCATATACACGTGTCGCACCATTTTGGAGCATACAATCCGTAAAGCCCCCTGTCGAAGCACCGATATCGGCGGCATGTTTTCCCGACAAATCCAAATGGAAAAAAGAAATCGCCTTTGCAAGCTTCAATCCGCCGCGACTGACATAGGGAATATCATTTCCAAGAACGCGGATCTGGGCAGAAGGATCAACCGTTGTCCCTGCCTTTTCAATCTTAACCTGATCCACAAGAACTGAGCCAGTCATTAAAAGCCGCTTTGCACGTTCACGACTAGAGGCGAAGCCTCGCTCGACGAGGAGTACATCAATACGTTCCTTTTTCATAGCTCAATCCTTCAGGAAATGTAATATCCTTTCTGCCAGCTTGTCTGGTTCCATGCCATAGCAGGAAAGCTGCTCTTGGCGTGTTCCCTGCTCTACGAACTCATCAGGAATGCCTATTCTCATCACAGGGACGGAAACATCTGCATCTGAAAGCACTTCCAAAACGGCACTGCCAAAGCCCCCTGCCAGAACATTCTCCTCCAAGGTAACGACATGTCTCGTCTCCTCAGCACTTTTGAGGATTTCCGTCTTGTCCACAGGTTTTGCAAAACGCATATTGACCACTCGACAAGATATATCTTGATCCGACAAGATTTTTGACGCTTCCTCTGCCACATGCACCATGGTTCCAAGAGCAAGCAATGCCACATCCGTCCCTTCCTGGAGAAGCTCCGCTTTCGCAATCGGAATATCACGAAAATCTTCACTGAGCGGTACCCCGAGGCCACAGCCTCGAGGATAGCGAATAGCCGTAGGTGCGGAAAGCTTTACGGCTGTGCTCAGCATGTGACGAAGCTCTTCCTCATCCTTTGGCACAAATATTGTCATATTGGGCATCATGCGCAGATAACTGAGGTCAAATACCCCATGATGAGTCGGACCATCCTCGCCCACAAGCCCCGCACGATCAAGGGCCAGAGTTACAGGGAGATCCTGAAGGCAAACATCATGAATCAGCTGATCAAACGCCCTCTGGGCAAAGGTGGAATAGAGTGCAATGACAGGATGAAGACCGGAAACTGCCATTCCTGCTGCAAGTGTCATAGCATGTTCCTCTGCAATCCCTGTATCGAAGAAGCGTTTTGGGTACCGCGCGCCAAAAGCTTTCAGCCCTGTTCCTGAAGGCATGGCCGCCGTGATAGCAACGATCCTCCTATTTTGTTCTGCCAAAGAAATTAAGGCATCGCTAAAAACCTTCGTATAAGTGGGCGGCGCAGAAGTCGAAGGAACGCACTTCCCCGTCTCAATGTCGAATTTCCCAATTCCATGGAAGCGATCCGGGGCATTCTCTGCAGGGGCATAGCCCTTTCCTTTCTTGGTGCAAACATGAAGAAGAACGGGCTCGTTGCTTTGTTTTGCCTGTGAGAAAATCTCCTTCAGTGTGTGTATATTATGTCCATCAAGGGGACCAACGTAGTGGAACCCCATCTCCTCAAAGAGATTTCCCGCCACAAGAGCAGCCCGAACGCCGTCCTTGATATGGCTGGCTGTTTTATAAACCGTATCACCGATATGTGGAATGCTACGAAGAAGCGATGTCATATCACGTTTTGCCTTGCGATACTCAGGGGCAAGACGAATACGGGTCAGATATTCATTCATCGCTCCCACGTTCGCATCGATTGACATGTGGTTATCGTTGACAATAACGATGAGTGGGATTCCCATGGCACCGGCATGGTTCAGTGCTTCATAGGCCTCGCCCCCTGTCAGCGCACCATCGCCAATCACAGCGATGACATGACCATCCTTCTGCAGGAGATCTCGCGCAATAGCAAGACCTAGTGCAGCAGAAATCGACGTGCTAGCATGCCCGACCCCGAAAGCATCATAATCAGATTCGCGAATATTCGGAAATCCTGTAATACCACCTTTTTTCCGGAGCGTCGCAAACCGATCACGTCTTCCCGTGAGAATTTTATGTGCATAGGCCTGATGCCCAACATCCCAGACTACTTTATCCTCAGGGAATGAAAAAACACTGTATAGTGCCAGCGTAAGCTCTATCGTACCTAGATTTGGGGCAAGGTGCCCTCCATTTTTTGAGACGGTCTCAATGATAAGCTGACGCAATTCTCCTGCCAGAAATTCAAGTTCCGGAATGGAAAGACCATGCAAATCCGCTGGTGTGTGAATCCGATCAAGTACTGAATCCATAGCAATACCTCTGTCAATTCTTCCGATCTGACAAATATTTGACAAGCTCCCGTAGGAAATCTGCCTCGTGGCCCAATCCTTCAAGCGCACATATTGCCTTGTCTATTGTAGTATTTGCAAGCTCCTGCGCTTCCTCAAGAGAGGTAAGCGTCACATAGGTCGACTTTTCGTTACGCAAGTCACTTCCCACTGGTTTTCCAATGACAGAGGAATCGCCTATAACGTCGAGGATATCATCTGTAATCTGGAAAGCTAATCCGAAGGCCTCAGCGTATTTCGTCAAAGCCTCCAGCTGGGAGGCGTTGGCACCTCCCAGAATAGCGCCACTTCGGAGAGCAGCACGGAAGAGCGCTCCAGTTTTCCCCAAATGCATCTGACGGAGCTCCTCCATGGAGATCCGCTTTCCCTCGGACTGAAGATCGATTGCCTGACCGCCGACCATGCCTGCAGCACCAGCTGCCCTGCTCATTTCAGAGACAACCTGGAAGATGGCCTCTTTGCTGACCCCCTTCTGGCGTGTCATAACCTCAAAGGCTAGCGTCAGCAGTGCATCGCCGGCAAGAATGGCCATACCATCGCCATAGACCTTATGATTCGTATATTTCCCCCGGCGATAGTCATCATTATCCATTGCCGGAAGATCATCGTGGATCAGGGAATAGGTATGAATCATCTCAAGTGCGCAGGCCGTGCAGAGAAAGTCTGTCCCCTCAGCGCCGACAGCGTCTGCTGCAGCCATCAATAGGATAGGCCGCAAACGCTTTCCTCCTGCCATCAGACTGTATTCCATCGCCTCGCCCAGTGTCTTATTCAACGGCCTTTCTCGATAAAGCTCTACCTTAAGCGCCTCTTCCACCAGCTTCCGACGCTCGGACCATACCGTTTTCAGCATCATGCATCCCCCTCAAGCTCTAGAGGCACTTCTGACAGCTTTCCGTCCTTCTCTGTTACAAGAAGATCCATCGCCTTTTCTGCGCGCTCCAAAAGCGTATAGCAATGGTTCGACAGCTTGATTCCCTCGGAATAATTCAGCATTAGATCATTCAGAGACATGTCTCCTGATTCCATTTTCTCAACAATCGCTTCCAGCTGAGTCAGCGACTCCTCAAAAGTCAATTCTTTCTTTTTCATATACGCCATTTTCTCCTACTCTGCACGAACTGCAACGTTTCCGTCTCTGAGGACAAGGGTGAGCCGATCTCCCGAGGCTATATCTGCTGCCCGTATGATAGTCTCTCCATCTCTTTCGATCAAGGCAAAACCACGCGAAAGTACGCGAAGCGGATTTAAAGCGTCCAGCTTCTCTACAGAAAGCTGGAATCTATGCTTTCGCTCGGAAAGGCCCTTCCCCGCCAAGGCTTTCAGCTGTGTCGTTGCGAGTTCCAACGCAGACTCATAGCGGGACAAGACCCGTTTGAAATCCTGACGAGGAAGCTTCGAGGACAAAGCATCCAACCGCAGGGCATAGCTTTCCAAAAGCCGTTGCTTTGCGTGATATAACCGATTTTCAACAGTTCCTACGCGGCGCAAAAGCTCTCGTACATCTGGCACTGCAAGCTCCGCCGCCTGAGACGGTGTCGCCGCTCGCACATCACTTGCGAAATCAGACAGCGAAAAATCTGTTTCGTGACCTACTGCTGAGATGATGGGGATATTTGACTCGTAGATCGCTCGAACGACCTTCTCCTCATTGAAGGCCCAAAGATCCTCCATCGAGCCGCCGCCACGCCCAACGATGAGCACATCCACAGGAATTTTATCATTAAATAAGCGGATGGCAGAGGAAATTTCCTCTGCGGCGCCCTCCCCCTGTACCAGTACCGGAACGAGTACCAACTGAATCTGCGGGAACCTCCGCTTGGAAACACGATGGATATCACGCAGCACAGCTCCGGCCAGAGATGTGACAATCCCAATTTTCTTTGGAAAAGCAGGAAGCTTTTTCTTATGTTCTTGCGCAAAGAGCCCCTCTTGGGTCAAGCGTTCCTTCAGCTGCTCATAGGCAAGAGCCAGCTCTCCCGCCCCTTCCGGGATCATTCGATCTACATATAGCTGATAAACGCCATCTCGTTCATAAACCGTGACAGACCCCGTCGCGATGACCTGCATTCCATTTTGCGGCAAAAAGCGAAGAGATGCGGCACGACTGCGAAACATAACACTTTTCAAACAAGAAGAGGCATCCTTGAGTGTAAAATAGCAGTGACCTGAAGGATATTGCTTGTAATTTGACAGCTCACCTCGAATGCTGATGTAGTGGAGCATTGCATCCCCGTCCAGCTTCGTCTTGATGTACAACGTCAAATCGCTGACTGTATGTATCAAAAGAATCTCCTTTATCATTTTGAGATGTGAAAAATGCCAGACAAAAGTCCGGCATTTTCAAAAGCTCATGCGTTGTGCTTTATCATAGCACCGAGAATTCCATTGACATAACGACCAGAATCCTCCGTACCAAACTTTTTCGCAAGCTCGACTGCTTCATTAATCGCTATTTTAGGCATCTGCTTTTCGTCCGCAAAAAATATTTCATATACTGCCATGCGAACAATATTACGATCCACAGTAGCCATTCGCGAAATCTTCCAGTCACGAGAGCACTGCGTAATCTGTCGGTCAATCGCAGTCAAATGCTCCCTGGTCCCATGAACAAGCGAACGAATAAAAGCAATGTCCTGCTTCTTTGGACTGCTCGCTTCCTCCAACGCCGTATCAATCGAGAGCGTCTCCTGCATATTTTCTTGTTCCTTGGAATCCGCAGGATTCAAATCCAATTGAAAAAGCGATTGAAGAGCAATCTCTCTAGCTTGTCGTCGCCCCATTACTACCTACCTTGTTTCCCTTTACTGTTCCTGTCACGATCACCACTGTGTACGGGAAAGCCTCTCTGATACGATACGTTCTACGCGCGCGACGATGTCCTTTGCCAGACCTTCTTTCGCACTGAAAAAGACGCCAATGCCTCCACAAAAAAGCAGAAAAATTGTCTGCCAAAAGCCAAGGACAAGAATTATTGCTCCGAGGACAACCCCAATGGCAAACCCTCGTGTACTCCTGTTCCTTGCCTCCCAAAAGGCTCGTGTCCTTTCAAGAATCTCATCGAGCTTTGTCATAACTCCATCATCCCATCTCAGACAACACGTTGCTTACGCTGTGGCACATCATTTGTTATCCCTACAACGGAAACATCAACGCGTACATCCTTCACTCCGATGGATTGCTCCAGCCTTTCTTGGACACGGCTTCTAAGCTGTGCAGACAGCTCATTGATTTCAGCGCGTGTGCTGACAATAAGTCGCAGGGCCACGCCCCCTAAAGACATATCCTTTTCATTGATGACAATACGTGCCTTTGCATCAACGACCTCACGAACATCGCGAGCAGTGGACTCCAAAAAAGAGCGAATCGCTTCGATAGAGACGTGCACGTCTCCGGTTTCTGTGTGCTGAAGCGTAAGCTCGTCCCGATCTCTTTCCTCCGCAGACCCACGCGAAAAAACGACGAAAAACATTCGAATCGAAATGATGAGAAAGAAAAAGGCTGCAACGAGCGTTTCGGGACGCCCAAGCGCATAATGTATTTCATTGAGCCACACAGACTCTGTCGGCAGCTGGAAGAATGCACCGATGGAAAAAGCTGAAAGGAGAATCGCCGCTACAGACAAGATGAGCAGCAGAATCCGAGTTCCGATTCCCATATTCACCACTCGCTTAACGTACGCGTACCTCTTCTACCTTTTCCTCTTCCTCGGGAAAGCCGACCCCCTGCACATGGACATTGACCTCAACCACGGAAAGCCCCGTCATCGTCTCAATGGCGCGCTTGACATTCTCCTGGGCAGCAAGAGCTACATCGGGAATGCGGATGCCGTACTTCACTATGATATAGAGATCCACAGCGGCTTCCTTTTCGCCGACCTCCACCTTCACTCCCTTGGAGAAATTCTTGCGACCGAGGATTTCTGCAATACCGCCTGCAATACCGCCACTCATACCTGCGATTCCATCCACCTCAGTGGCGGCAAGTCCTGCGATAATGCTCACGACATCATCCGCAATGCGGATCGAGCCGAGGGAAGAATCCTTCTGGATGATTTCTTTTTCATTTGCCATAATAGACCTCCTGATAGGTAGATAAAATAACAATCCTTTGGTAGTGTCCCACAAAAATATGCAGGTCAAAAAACATTAGGCACGTTCGATATAATTTCCCGTGCGCGTATCGATACGAAGCGTGTCTCCCTCGTTGACAAAGAGAGGAACACGAACCTCATAGCCCGTTTCAACCTTCGCCATCTTCGTTGCACCCGTTGCGGTATTCCCCTTGACGCTGGGTTCGCACTCGACAACCTTGAGATTGACAGAGTTTGGCAACTGGATGCCGATAATACGTCCCTTGTAGGTCTGAAGAGCGACCTCCATATTCTCCATCAGGTAATTCAGCGCATCACCAAGCTGATCAGCGTTGAGTTCCGACTGCTCATAGGTCTCCGTATCCATAAACGTGTAGACGCCATCTGCCTCGTAAAGATACTGCATATTGCGTGTCTCAAGGTGTGCAGCTGGCATTTTTTCGTTCGGGTTGAACGTACGCTCAACGACAGCTCCCGTTTCAACATTTTTGATTTTCGTACGCACGAAAGCTGCGCCCTTGCCAGGCTTGACATGCTGGAAATCCACAATCTGCCATACGCCGCCATCAATTTCAATCGTCAAGCCAGTGCGAAAATCAGTGCTGTTAATCATTCAATTACGCCCTCCACATCGAACAAACCACATGCACAGGATGTTCATCCCATTGTGCATCGCCCTTACAGGAAGCCAACCAGTCAACCTTTGAATATATAGGCCACTGGAGCTCCTTGTAAAATTCCATAGTATCAATACTATTATAAGCGACGCAAGAACGCGCGTCAAGACTCACGATTTCAAATGAAGAATCTTCAAAATGAAAAACTTTTTGAAATTCGTATAATATTGAAATGTATTTATTGACTCAAACTTCCCACACCGAAAATCGGTATAGAACCTTGAAAACTGCATATCT
>CAMCRT010000051.1 GCA_945877355.1 uncultured Mitsuokella sp.
AAAACTTCAAAAGAAAAAAGGATTTTGCCCCATCCATCACGAATAAGAAGGGTACGATAATTATTGCATGAATTGGGGAGTGATCTTATTGCGCGCAATCTCGGTCGAGGATCTGAAGCCTGGCATGGAGCTTGCACGAACCGTTGTCAATCCAGACATGGTCGTCATACTATCCGAGGGCACCATCCTCCAGAAAGCCCACATCACGCGGCTTACCTTCCTGAATATCCCCGTCGTCTATATAAAGGATGAAACCGACCGGGCCATGGAGGCCAATACCTCCAGCGGCATCTTCAGCAAGGGCAACGCCTTCGTCAAGGAGTACCATGCCGTCGTGGATGCGGCTGCTTCCATCTTTGAGGAGGCGAAAAACGGTGAGGTCCCGGTGGAGAAGACCGAGACCATCGTGAAGAAAAACCTCTATCCCATGAGCCGTCGCAGCGGCGTCATCGACTACCTCAACACGCTCAACCACATGGATAGCGGCATCTACAACCACTCGCTCCGCGTCTCCATCCTGGCGGGCGTCATCGCCAAGTGGCTCCACTTCGACCGGGAAAAGACGGACGACATCATCCTGGCGGGCTTCCTCCACGACATCGGCAAGACGAAGTTCACTGACCGCCTGCTCAACATGAATATCGAGCGTCTCGAGGGCGAGGACTACACCGACTACATCCAGCACACGGTGGACGGCCACCACATGCTGGCCTCCCTCGATGGCATCTCCGAGGGCGTGAAGCTCGCCGCCATGCAGCACCACGAGCGCATGGATGGCAGCGGCTTCCCCTTTGGCTGCACCGGGGCGGACATCCACGAGTATGCCCGCATCATCGCCATAGCCGACCTCTACGACAATATCACCACAGAGCGCATGGGCTACGTGCGGCGCACCCCCTTCTCCGCCATCGCGGAAATCACCCAGAACATGTACACCTCCCTCGACCCGACAGTATGTGTTCCCGTCCTCACCCACATAAAGGACGCATTCCTCGGCTCCCGCGTCCTGCTCTCGAATGGCGAGAAGGGAACGGTCGCAGCCTTCCCCAACGATTTCGCCGCGCTCCCGGTGGTCTCCATCTCCATGGACGAGGCCGTCGACCTCAACGAGCACCCGGAAATCACCATCACGGAGTACAATCCGAGATAAAAGCACGGCCCGCCGAGAAACGGCGGGCCTTTTCTTGTCCCAAAGATTTTCGTGGTCCCCGCGCCTCTTTGGTCTATCCCTCTCTTTACCGATATGCTATACTGAAGAAGAAAGAAGGAACCCGCCTTGCTATCCCTCGACGCCATCACGACGGAAAAGCGGCTCGATGCCTCAAAGGACATCGACCGGCTCTCGACGCTCGACATGCTCCGCCTCCTGAACGAGGAGGACGCCCGGGTGCCGAAGGCCGTCGAGGCCGTCCTCCCCGCCATCGCCGAGGCCGTGGAGAGCATCGCAGCCCGCCTCAAAAAAGGCGGTCGCCTCATCTATGCGGGGGCCGGTACCTCCGGGCGGCTCGGCGTCCTGGACGCCTCCGAGTGCCCGCCCACCTACGGCACGGATCCGGATCTCGTCGTCGGCCTTATCGCCGGCGGGCGGGATGCCATGTTCGTGGCAAAGGAGGGGGCCGAGGACTCGAAGGACCTGGCGAAAAGTGACCTAGCGGCGCTTCAGCTATCCGGGGGGGATGCCCTCGTCGCCCTCGCCGCCTCCGGACGCACCCCCTACGCCATCGGCGCCCTGGAGTACGCCCGGGAGCGTGGCGCCCTCGCCATCGCCCTCTCCTGCAGCGAGGGCTCACTCCTCGCGAGCCAGGCTGACATCGCCATCACGCCCGTGACGGGCCCCGAGGTCATCACCGGCTCCACCCGCATGAAGGCAGGCACCGCCCAGAAGCTCGTGCTCAACATGCTCTCCACCGGCACCATGGTGCGCCTGGGGAAGGTCTACGGCAACCTCATGGTGGACGTGCGGGCGACGAATGAAAAGCTCCGGGCGAGGGCCCGCCGCATCGTCATGGAGGCGGCAGACGTGCCGGCAGAGCAGGCGACGCACCTTCTCGCGGAGGCGGAGGGCTCGGCAAAGCTCGCCATCCTCATGGCCCTCACGGGGAGATCTACCAAGGACTGCAGGGCGCTCCTGGCGGAGACGGACGGCCACCTGCGGGAGGCCATCGAGGAAGGAGGCAAAGAGCCCACATGACAAAGGACGAACGGGAGGCAGAGCTTGCCCGATCGATATTTCACCATCTAGGCGACGGCGAGAACATCGCCCACCTGGAAAACTGCATGACGCGGCTGCGCCTGGAGCTGAAGGACCCGGAGGCAGAGGATCTCAAGGGCATCCCCTCCCTGGAGGGGGTCCTGGGGGTCCACACCTCCGGCACAGAGTACCAAATCATCCTGGGCCCCGGCCGGGCCTCCGCCATCGCCAGCCGTCTCAAGGACATGCTGGAGGAAAAGGCTTCCCCAAAAGAAGAAGCCCCTGTGGACAGCACTGCGAAGGAAAAGCCGCAAATCGGCGACGGGAAGGCGCTCCACGCGGAGATTCGAAAGAAGAATGCCACGCCTGTCAAGCTGTTCTTCCGCCGCATCGCCAGCATATTCATGCCCATCATACCGGGCTTCATCGCCTGCGGCCTCATCACAGGCGTCTTGAGCGCCCTGGGGAAATACGACCCGGCCCTCACGGCCTCTCCTATCTACCAGCTGGCAGCCCTTGCCGGCTCCACCGTCTTTTTCGGAATGTATCTCCTCGTGGGGCGAAATGCCTCGGAGGTATTCGGCGGCACGCCGGTGCTCGGCGCCATGCTGGGCGCCTACCTCTCCCTGCCGGCCCTAGGAAACATCACCCTCGGCGGGGAGGCACTCGTGCCGGGCCGGGGCGGCATCATCGCCGTGATGCTGGCAGGCATCTCGTCCGCCCTTCTTGAAAAACGCATCCGCCGCCTCGTCCCCGAGGCTCTGAGCCTCTTCCTGACGCCGCTTCTCACCTTTCTCCTCATGGCTGTCCTCGCCATCGTGATCCTCCAGCCCATCGGCGGCATCCTTTCCGATGCAATCGGCGCGGCTGCCACAGGCCTCGTGGAGAAGGGCGGTGCCGCGGCAGGCGCCCTCCTCGGGGGGATATGGCTTCCCATCGTCATGCTCGGCATCCACCAGGCCTTCACCCCCATCCACGCGGACCTTCTCGCCCGCTACGGCTACACCATTCTCCTGCCCATCCTCGCCATGGCAGGGGCCGGCCAGGTGGGGGCAAGCCTCGCCATCTACACCATGACGAAGAGCGCCCGCCTGAAGAAAATCATCGCCTCGGCGCTCCCCGTCGGCTTCCTCGGCGTGGGAGAGCCCCTCATCTACGGTGTGACACTCCCCCTGGGGCGTCCCTTCCTCGCCGCCTGTATCGGCGGAGCCTTCGGCGGCAGCGTCAATGCCTTCTTCGCCGTCGGCGCCACCACCTTTGGCATCTCGGGACTCCCCCTCGCCCTTGCGACGACAAATATTCCCGCTTACTGTATCGGACTCGTCACCGCCTACCTCGCAGGCTTCATCGCGACACGCTTCATCGGCTTCGACGATCCAGTTGATGAATAGAGCCCGCCCGGGCTCTAAAAGGAGCCTATCATGGACAACGGTATCGCAATCTACCCAGGCCTTGACAACACGCTTGAGGAAAACCTCGAGCTCATCACGAAGGCGACCCACTACGGCCTCACCCGCCTCTTCACGTCCCTTCATATCCCGGAGACCGACAGGAACCGCTTCAAGCAGGAGCTGGGCATCCTCCTGAAAAAGGCGCGAAACGCCAATATGGAAATCATCACCGACGTGACGCCCGACACCCTCGAAATCCTGGACATCGACGTATTCACCCCGTCGGCTCTCAAGATGCTCGGCATCACGACGCTGCGCCTCGACGACGGCTTCTCCCTGGAGGAAATCGCAGAGCTCAGCAACAGCCACCCCTCCATAAGGCTCCAGCTCAATGCCTCCACCGTAACCCGCCGCTTCCTCTCCCGCCTGTCGGAGCTCGGGGCGAACTTTGCAAATATCGATGCCCTCCACAACTTCTACCCCCGCCCCGGCACAGGCCTCGGCGAGGAGACCCTCGTCCGAAAGAACATCATGCTCCATCGGCTCGGCGTCCAGGTGGGCGCCTTCGTCCCGAGCATGGCAAAGCCCCGCTCCCCCCTCCATGCAGGCCTTCCGACCCTGGAGGAGCACCGCACGGAGCGGGCAGAGCTCGCAGCACGCCACCTCGTGGCCCTCGGCTGCGACTCCATCTTCCTCGCCGACTCCATGCCCACCACGAAGGAGCTCCGAGAGCTCGGCGAGCTCCCCGGCGACCAGGTGACCATCACAGCCCAGAGCCTCACCACCGACCCCCTCCAAAATGAGCTCCTCTCCCGCACCTACACCTCCCGCCTCGACGAGGCGCGGGATGCCGTGCGGGCCACCGAGTCCCGGGCCTACCTCAAGGAGCTCGGCGGCACCATCCATCGGGAGAATGCCATCGTCCGCCCCATCGGCGCCATCACCATCGACAACGAGGGCTACGGCCGCTACATGGGCGAGCTCCAGATCGCGAGGGTCCCCATGGAGGCCGACGACCGGACGAACGTGGCCGCTCTCGTGGAGGAGAGCGAAGTCAACCTCATCCAGTACATCACCCCCGGCCGGAAATTCGCCTTCCGAATGACCCACGCCCGGGAAGACACCGAATGATACCCGCCCACCAGGGCCAGGAGAACGATATGCAAGACAACAGCGACCTGTGCGAAATCCATAAGACCCACCCCGACAAGGTGGAAGAGGCCCACAAGCACGCCCTCGACGACGTGACGAGCCTGCGCCTCGCCGAGATATTCAAGGTGCTCGGCGACAAGACCCGCATAAAGCTCCTCTCCCTCCTGGCATGTGAAAAGGAGCTCTGTGTCTGCGACATCGCCGCGGCCCTCGACATGCAGCAATCCGCCATCTCCCACCAGCTCCGGGTCCTCCGGGGCGCCCGCCTCGTCAAGTTCCGAAAGGACGGGAAAGAAGCCTACTACTCCCTCGACGACGACCATGTGGTGCGTCTCATGAACCAAGGCCTCGAGCACGTCACAGAGCTCGCCTAGAAAGACAGGAAGGAAGAATAACTATGAAGCGGCACATAAAGGCAGCCCTCAAGGCAAAGCTAGAGAAAAAGGCAAAGAAGAAGCTCCTGGGCGCAGGTCTCGCCCTCGGCCTCAGCCTCCTATTCTCCTCGGCGCCAGCCCTCGCCTCCCCCACGCTGAAGTCTGGCTCCTCTGGCCAGGATGTCATCATCCTCCAGCAAAAGCTCGCACAGATCGGCTACGCCGTCGGCACCGTGGATGGCGTCTACGGCAAGGATACGGAGCACGCCGTCGCCTCCTTCCAGCGGGATCAGAAGATACGCATCACCGGCATCGTAAACAACGCCACCTGGCGCGCTCTCAAGAAGGCAAAGCCCCTGCCCGGTGCAAAAAAGCCCGCCCCCGTGACGAAGCAGCCCGCCACGCCCCTCGTTCCAAATGGGCAAACCATCCTCCCCCAGGCAAAGACGAGTGCCCTCATCGCCACGGCAAAGAAATACATCGGCACCCCCTATAAATTCGGCGGTACCACGCCAAAGGCCTTTGACTGCTCCGGCTATCTCCAGTACGTCTTTGCCGAGCACGGCATCCATATCCCCCGCCTCGCCGACGAGCAGTACCGCCTCGGCCTTCGCACAAAGACCCAGAAGGAGCTCGTCCCCGGCGACCTCGTATTCTTCACCACCTACGAGCCCGGCCCCTCCCATTGTGGCATCTACCTGGGTGATGGCAACTTCATCCACGCCAGCACCAGCAAGGGCGTCCGCATCGACAGCCTCTCCAACACCTACTGGGCCCCCCGCTACATCGGCGGCAAGCATATCGTAAAATAATTTTTCTAGAGCTGTGATGAAATGCATTTGTATTTCATCACAGCTTTTTTATGGCAAAGGCAGCCACTTCCAACATCAAGACTCCCTCCGTCACGCCTTTGGCGTGCCACCTCCCCCAAGCGGGAGGCAAGCAAGACTCCTGGCCTTCGCAATAGATTGTTACGACCAGCTTGCTCATACGTCTTTCTGCCGGCTCTCGCCTACGTATCGTTCTATTGCCAAGCCAGTGAGCCTAGCCTCGTCCCCCTCCCGAGGGGGATGGCCCGATAGGGTCAGGGGGAGTCTGCGAGAAAGATGTCAGAGTGTGTATGGACGGGATAAGACCTATAACAAATAGATATCGTTAAAATAGAAGTTGGCTATTGCTTTTTCCCCAATTTTCTATTATTATGAAATCAACACAATTTCAATATTCTTCTATTCGCATATCTCCCAAAAATGCGAAAAATCCTAGAGAACAAGAAGAATACAGGAAAGGAAGCTGATTTTATGGACAAGATGAGCAGGGAAGCCCTCGCCGTCAAGCGTGCCGAGCAGGCCTTCGACCACAAGCGCCGGACCCTCGGCCTCTTCTGTGGCCCCATCATCGCCATCCTCGTACTCATGTCGCCGATAGAGGGTCTCACACCCGAGGCGCACAAGCTGCTCTCCATCATGACCCTCGTGGCCCTCTGGTGGATCACAGAGCCCGTGCCCATCCCCGTCACCTCCCTCATCGGACCGACGCTCGCCGTCATCACCGGCGTCGTCGCCGTGAAGGACGCCTACGCCGCCTTCGCCAACCCCATGATATTCCTCTTTATGGGCGGCTTCATCCTGGCAAAGGCCATGATGGTCCACGGTCTCGACAAGCGCTTCGCCTACTGGCTCCTGTCCCGCTCCTGGGTCGGATCGAACCCGAAGCGCATCTTCCTGGCCGTCGGCCTCGCCGCTGCCCTCTGCTCTGGCTGGGTCAGCAACACCGCCACGGCTGCCATGATGTTCCCCATCTGCCTGGGCCTCCTGACCTCCATCAAGGACATGTTCGCCAACTCCGGCCGCACCATCGACCTGCACGAGTATAAATACGCCACGGGCCTCATGCTCATGACCGCCTACTCCTGCTCCATCGGCGGCGTCCTCACGCCCATCGGCACCCCGCCGAACCTCATCATGCTCGGCTTCCTGGACACCATCTCCAATATCCACATCTCCTTCTTCGAGTGGATGACCTGGGGCTTCATCGCCATGGTGGCCTACTTCGTCATCGCCTATCTCGTCCTCTATCGGATGTTCCCAGCGGACGTAGACCGCATCGAAGGCGCTGACTCCTTCATCCGGGCACGGGTCGCAGAGCTCGGCGGCTGGACCCGCGCCCAGAAGAACACCCTCATCTGCTTCATCGTCGCCGTCGTCCTCTGGGTCACGCCGGGCATCCTCTCCATCGTCTACGGCAGCGGCTCCAGCGTCCTGAAGATGTACAACCACCTCTTCCCGGAGGCCGTGGCCGCCATGGCAGGCGCCCTGCTCCTCTTCCTCATCCCCGTAGACTTCAAGGAGCGCAAATTCACCCTCACCTGGAAGGAAGCCATGGAGGGCATCGAGTGGGGCACCCTCATCCTCTTCGGCGGCGGCCTCGCCATGGGCGGCATGATGTATAAGACCGGCCTCTCGAAGTGGGTCGGTGACTCCATCTCCGGAGCCCTCGGCGGCGAGCCCTCCATCTTCGCACTTGTGGCCATCTTCTCCGTCATGGCCCTGCTCCTCTCGGAGCTCACGAGCCACACAGCCGCCACGAACATGATCGGACCGCTCGCCATCACAGCAGCCGTCTCGGCAGGTCTCTCCCCCATCCCGGTGGCCGTAGCCGTAGCCCTCTCCGCCTCCCTCGGCTTCATGCTCCCGGTCTCCACGCCACCGAACGCCATCGTATACGCCTCGGGCTACATCCCCATCACAAAGATGATTCACACCGGCGTCTACATCGACTTCATCGGCATCGCCTGCGTCACGATTCCCCTGGTCATCTACTTCGTCAGCTGGGTCGTAGGCTAAACGCATACATGCAAAAAAGTGGCTGTCACACGTTGACAGTCACTTTTTCTATTTGTGTATGTTTTTTCTGCAGCATAGAAACTTTCCTTTTAGTGAAGCTTCTGCCTTGCCTCTTTCCGCAGTGCTTCAATCTCTGATATTGGAAGCATCGTCGCGTCTACGATGTCATCGTTTGCTTTCCCCTTCTGGATCATCCTGAGTGCCACCTCGTTGAGGGTATTGTCGGATGCATCATGATATGCCTTTTCGGCAATTCCTAAGCTCAAATTGCACATGCTCGTCAACTCCTCTCCAATTTCCTCTGTCAATGTCAAGTCGTAATTATCCCGGAGGATATCCTCCTTTTCCTGGGCGGATTTCTCTGTCTCGGTGAAGAGTACCTGCAGGAGACGCACAAGCCGGTTTGCAGGCTTGTCCTTGCCAGGATAGACCATGATGATGATCATGAGGTCGTAGCCCGTGGTTTTCTCGACATATCGGCCCAGAAGCTGCTCCTCGCGGATAGCATAGCGATTGATGATGCTTTCCCCGGTGGGAGACTCCATACAGAGCCAGATGGTGTAGACCTTATGGATTCCATTGTAATCCTGCTTCGTGAAGTCGCGCTCCTTCTCTGTTTAACGTTACTTTGTCCTATGTATATAGTAGCACGTTTGTTCATGATTTTCCATAGCTTTCTCCGCAAAAGAAGGGTTGTATTGATTACGCCCAGGCTGCCTCCTCATCACAAAGATGATTTACACAGGCGTCTACATCGACTTCATCGGCATCACCTGCATCACTATTCCGCTGGTCACGCAAGCCGAAGGAGAATCATGTGATGAGGTAAAAAATAAGCAGATATGTGGACATAGCTGACTTCTTTTAGCATAACGCATAATATAGCATCAACTTTTTACGAAAAAAGGCGTCCCTCCTGATATAGCAATGCTAACAGCAAGAGGAACGCCCTCATTAAGGGGTCAATATCTTCTATTCAATGGAATGCCCGCACGAGGACTCTGGCGCGTTGTCGCAAGCGATACCAGATCATGGGGACCACCAGCATGGGGACGCCGGCATAGAGGGCATCCCGGAGATCTGGAGTGAAGGCCATGACCATGAGGCATATCACCTGGCTCCAGATGCCAAAGAGCGTCACGTAGGGGAAGAGGGGCGTCTTGTAGCGGAGCGCGTCCTCCGTGCCCTCGGCGATTTTCTTCATGCGGCTCCTGTACTGGCTCCAGCATATCGATATCCAAGCGATGGCGCCCGTGAAGCCGGAGACGGCCAGGAGATAGGTGTAGAGGGCGCTGTCCGGCGCAAAGGCATAGAGGAGTATGACGAGCCAGCAGGCGAATATGGAGACGAGGATGGCCCGGCTGGGCATGCCGTTGTTATTGATATGGGCGAGGCTCTCCGGGGCCATGTCCATCTTTGCCAGGGCATGGAGGGATCTTGCCGCGCCGAAGAGGCCGGAGTTAGAGCAGGAGATGGCCGCCGTCAAGATGACGAAGGCGAAGAGCGCCGCGAAGCGGTTCAGCCCATACTCCGCCATGGCCGCCGCAAAGACGCTATCAGAGAGGCTCGCCTTATCCCAGGGCAGGATGGAGACGAGGAGAGTGATGGGGATGATGTAGAGGGCGATGACCCGCCAGGTGACATTCCGCACGGCGATGGGGATGCTCTTTTCCGGATTCTTGCACTCCCCCGCCGCCAGGCCTATTATCTCCGTCCCCTGGAAATTCACCAGGATGATGACCATGGTAAGGAAGATGGACCAATAGCCGTTTGGCGCGAAGCCGCCGCTGCCTAGAAGCACGCTGGTGCCGATGGGCCCCTGGTCGCCGAGAACGCCCAGGAGAATAAGCACCGCCACCACGGAAAAGGCCAGGAGGGCGATGATCTTGACAAGACTGAGCCAAAATTCGCTCTCGCCGAACTTGTCGACATGAAAGAGGTTCAGCACGGTGACCACAAGCCCGAAGAAAACAGCCCACCAGAGCTGGCTGACCTCGGGGATGAAGTTGTTCATGAGGATGCCCGCCGCTATCATTTCCGACGGGACATAGGCGACCCACGTCGTCCAGTATGCCCAGCCGACGCCACATGCCCACGTAGGCGAGATGTGCTCCCGCGCATACGTGACGAAGGATCCTGAAACAGGCTTGTCTACTGCCAGCTCTGCCAGGCACAGCATGACAGCGAGGACGATGATGCCACCCAGAAGGTAGGCAAGCACCGCCGCAGGACCTGCTTTTTCGAGGACATACCCCGTGCCGAGGAAGTATCCACTGCCGATGACCCCGCCGAGGGAGATCAGCTGCAGATGACGATTCTTCAGCCCCCTATTCATTTTCGACTCGTTCATGACCTTAATAACACAACCTTCCCGACTTCGCTTCTCTTTGTAATTTGTTTTAGCTTTGCCATCCGCGAAGTCTCATGTAATACGTAAAGCATACTACAAACGAGGGGAAAATGCTACCATTTTTTGCGCGACGGAGCGACTTTTTTCCGGCGGTCCGTCTGCCCATTTCGACAGGAAAAATGATTGCTCGCCAAGGATTGCCCCCGCCCTTCCCCTATGGTATGATGGGGAAAAGCATATAGGCAGCATATAGAAAGCGACCATAGAAAGGACGGTATCTCATGCAAGACCAAGAACGCATCGCCTTCACCATCATCTCCTCCGTGGGGACAGCCACGAGCAACTATATCGAGGCCATACGAAAGGCAAAGGCCGGGGACTTCGACGGGGCAAGGCGCCTCATGAAGGAGGGCACCGACTCCTTCCTGGCCGGCCACAAGGCCCACGCGGAGCTCCTGACCCAGGAGGCCGGCGGCGCTGCCGAGTCCCCCGTCACGCTCCTCCTCGTCCACGCCGAGGACCAGCTCATGAACGCCAGCGCCTTCAAGACCCTGGCCCAGGAATTTATCGATGTGTACAAGAAAATCCATTCGTTCGAAGAAGAGCCATCTGCTGAATAACGAACAATTTATGCTCTCTCACTCCTTTATGTCATCCTTGTACGATATTATTGGGGTTGGCAAGCACTATCCATGTCCCATTACGACGATTTCCTATGCGGGTAATTTGCTTTTCATCTCGCATCTTTTTCATCAATCGTTTTATCGTTGCCAAACTGACTGATAAGGTGAAGGATAGTTTTTCTTGGGTGACTTTTGGATTCTTCTGAAGTTCCGAGCATATTTTCTTCTTCATAAGTAACGAAGAACTTGTGGAATCTATGTCTGCATTTATCTCGATAGTTTTACTGTTATTTGTTTCGCCCGTATCGCGAGTAGTATCTTTAGTGTCATGATTAGTATCATGATTAGTATCTTTAGTGTCATGAACCAGATCATGAACCAAAGCTTCTCGCTGAAACACAATTCGAAAATCAGAATCCATATCAAGGAATTTCGGCTCCTGCAAGCTATTCTCTTGAAATTCCTTGAGAATACGGGGAATTCCACTTCCATACTGATCAATGAGGTTCATATATATGAACGCATAGGTGAGCGCCCGATTCCTGATTTTGGAATAGCCTTCTTTCATGCGTGCAATCGTCACAGTCTGCAAGAGTCCCCCTGGCGAAGTGATTTCCAGACGGTCGTCATCTAGAAAGACTGTGATATTTGCAGGTTCCAAATAGCTCCGATGCACAACAGCATTTACGATTGCCTCACGCAGGCTCTCCTTTGGGAATTCATACGTATCCTGACGATATAGGCCTTGGATCTTCGTGCGGATATTTATCTTGCTCAATAAAAATTCATAGGCATCCCGTACCTGCTTCTGAACGGGCCCCCAAAACTCCTGCCGGCTCACCAAAAGAGCTCGCGTTGTACCACGGAAAACGCCGCACTGCACCTTTGCCAAAAAATATCGTTCGTTGCCACTCAGCATGGAAAAGGTGTGGGTTGGGACTAGACGGCCATCTTGCTCTGTTAGAACGCCCCAGGATAATAGCGTGTTTGCTGTGATAGGCCGGATGTCAAGTCCGAGCGCCTTGTCCTTTGCATTCTGTGAGGCCGTTTGATATAGGCTTTGGCACAGTTCCTGAATTTCTTCCTTCGACACCTCATAGTCGGCCGGCATCTGATCGTAAAAACGCTGGCTGTCCTCTAGCAGGAGTTCCTGGATATAGGAACGATCCGCAACGCGTGTTGTCCCACTGACGCGGACATAAACACCTTCCTGAATCCCCTTCGATTTCAGATAATACGGTCGCTGTCGTCCTGGCTGGATATCTACGACAATGACGTGTTTTCCGTCCATGGTAATCGAAGAGACGTCGGGAAATATCGTCGGCTCGCAGCTATCGGAAATGGCCGTCGTGATTGCATCCATGGTGGGAAATAGCTTGTCTGATGGAATACCAACAATGCTATGGTCTTCGTCTCTTATGCCAAAGTATATGCGTCCGCCGCGTCCATTCGCAAAGGCAATGACTGTCTTCATGTACTTGATGCTTTTATCAGGGAGCTGTTCCTTGAATTCTACCGTACTCGATTCCCCCTGCAGGATTTCATCAATCAGCACGACTACATACCTCCCAAAATATTCTGCTGGAGCATCTTCTTATAAATTATACCGCAACAGCCTATAGGCAATCAAATTGAACTTTTTGTAGTATACGGTGCCCATTTCCATGCATTCTCTTCCTAAATCGTAAATGAAAACCGGCATAGGCTATGTGCAAGATCCTATGCCGGATTTTTTATTTCGAAGCTCTTTTCTGCAATTCAACTATAGAGGAAGCATTGCATATCCAATGATTTGCCATTTTCATCATTTCTGCCATATATGATGGAAAATGCCATCTTTATCCTTGCGACGGAATGTATGCGCTCCAAAGTAATCCCTCTGTGCCTGGATGAGGCTTGCTCCAATCTCCTCACAGCAAAAGGAATCAAGATAGGAAAGCGCATTGGCCATAGCAGGGACGGGTATTCCCCGAAGCATCGCAAGTGAAAGGATCCGTCGAAGACTCTTTGCATATTTCGCTATATTCCCCCGAAAATAGGTGTCCTCCATAAGATTTGGCAGATCTGGATTCTTCTGGTACGCTTCTGTTATCTTGCCCAAAAAATCCGCCTGTATGATACAGCCAGCGCGGAAGATTGAAGCAATCCTTCCATAATCAAGACACCATCCATAAGTGGAAGAGGCGGAACGATACAAGGAGAACCCCTGTGCATAGGCCATGATTTTTGCAACATAAAGGCTTTCCCGGACCATCTCTACGAAATTATCGGGCAAGGCAGTATCTTCCATTGATGTTTGAAACGAGCGTTTTGCTTTCATCCGCTCCTCCATAAGATTCGACATGGCCCGTGCATTGCATGCGGCTGTAATCATCGAGACATTTACTCCCTGCTCCAAGGCAGCAATACTTGTCCATCGGCCTGTTCCCTTCTGGCCTGCGCTATCGAGAATCTTGTCCACGAGCGGTCGCCCATCCTCATCCTTCGTCCTCAAAATAGTGGAAGTTATGCCTATGAGAAAGCTCTTAAGCTCTCCTTCGTTCCATTGTGCGTAGGTCTCCGACAGCTTCTCCGAGGAAAACCCGCCAATATATTTCAAAAGCAGGTAGCTTTCTGCGATAAGCTGCATATCAGCATATTCTATCCCATTATGCACCATCTTCACATAATGCCCGGCACCATCCGTTCCTATATAGGCACAGCATGGATCATCCCCTGCTTTTGCTGCAATCGCCTCGAAAACAGGACGAACAGCTTCATACGCTTCCTTATTCCCCCCTGGCATAAGAGATGGTCCCTTTCGTGCGCCGGATTCCCCGCCGGAAACACCAACACCGAAATAATGAATCCCTTTTTCTTCGAAATCCCTTGACCGACGCTGCGTATCCTTGAAGAAGGAATTACCTCCATCTATAACAATATCGCCAGACTCCAGAAGGGGGACAAGCTCCGAAAGGACAGAATCCACCGGAGAGCCTGCTGCAATCATCAGCATAATACGGCGGGGCCGTTTCAAGGAATCCAAAAATTCCTTCAACGAAAAAAATCCATGAAGATTCTTGTGAGGATGCTCCTTAAGCACATGCTCTGTAAGATCCGACGTCCAATTATATGCTGCTACCTGGAATCCATGATCTGCCATATTGAGCGCAAGATTGCTCCCCATGACTCCCATGCCTATCATGCCAATATCCATTGTCCCCATTAGTCTTCGCCCTTTCTGATTTCTTTATGCTTCCTTAGTTGAATTGTCCTGCTGGGTCCGGCAACAATTCATTTAAATGCGCTTTTGTGCGATGACCTCCCGCATTTTCTGCATATTCTCCCGATACAACGTAGAGGAATGCATAGCAATCCCCATATACAGGAGATCCACTATCGCCATATGAATGAGGCGTGATGCCACAGATTCTGATTGATATCGCGTCTCACGGCCCATGCCACAAAGCACGATATCCGACAATGCCGCAAGCTTTGAGTGGGCATAGCTTGTAATCCCTATAACATTCGCCCCCGATTGCTTGGCAATCTCCACAGATTTCAAGAGTTCTATGCTCCCGCCCGTATGGGATATGGCTACAGCAACATCGTCCGATGTCAAGAGAACCGCCGAAGTGACTTGAAGATGTGCATCCGAATATGCCTGTACCGGCTTGCCAAAACGTAGAAAACGTGTTTCCATATCACGACATACTGTTGCAGAGTTTCCGAAGCCGTAGACAGCAATCCGCTTTGCATGGAAAAGCTGCTCCACCGCTTCAGAAAGCTTCTGGAAGTCCAGCAACTGAAGCGTATCCTGGAGGCCTTCGGTTATGTTGTTAAACATCTTTGTGGCAATAACTTCGTAGGAATCCCCTTGGCGGACATCCTGATATACCGTTTCATCAGCGGAATACACCTCGCCCGCCAAGGCAATCTTCAAGCCCTGCAACCCGCTGAACCCAAGCTTTTTGCAAAACCTTGATACCGTGATTTCAGAGCTTCCTGCATTTTGTGCCAGATCTGCAACAGTTCCTGTCAGAACGTCCTTCGCATTTTCGTTGATGTAATCTGCGATACGTTTTTCCGATTTCGTCATGGTATGATACATGCTCCGCAGAATGGCAAGCGTATGTACCGTATCCTTTTCTTTTCCCATGAAACTGTCCCCTCTCCTCAGTCGATGCAAGCCAGCCTTCTGCTATACTATACCACAAACCGACGACAAAGGGGGAATCATGGGATTACTTCGTAGCGTAAATCTTCTTGGCGCCACGATAGGAGAGGAAACAGGACAAGAAACAGATGACAACGCCTACCAGGATAGTATAAAATCCGCTATCCCAGCCCCAATGATCTACGACAAAGCCAAAGAGCGTAGTTCCCAGAGAGCTTCCAACCAAATAGCTCATCAGTCCGCGCAAACCGACAGCAGAGCCCAGAGCAAAGCTGGGTATAACTTCCATCGCCTGCACAGCAACCATGGACTGCGGGATATAGATCAAGCATCCTGTAATCGTTGCAAAAAAAGTTATAGCAGCGACAGAGCTGGAAGACATATATCCGAATACGCAAAGGAATACGACAACAAGACAGGCCATCGGAAGCAGCATAACACGTCCCTTGAAGAACTTGTCAACAATTATCCCCGCAAGGATTGTAGATGGAATTGCCGCCCATTCGAAAAGCAGGAAGGAGAATCCCATTTCCCCTCGCGTCAGCCCTTTTTCTGTCATAAGATAAAGCGGAATCCAAGTAATCATCCCAAAACGAACCATATAGGTAAAAATATCCACAAAAACGAGATACCAGGAATTACTGTTCTTGAACACAAATTCATAAAAAATCTGGAAAGCCGTCATGTCTTTCGGCTTCTCTGCATGGCTTTGCAGGACCTTGCTCGTCACGGACTCCTCATGAAAAACCTCTTCTACAGGTGGAAAGCCCTCTTCCACAGGCCGACGTTTTACGAAGTACAATACAAGAAGGATTGCCGCAACAGCCACGATTGCAGGAACGATATATGCCGCAATGCGCCAGTGCTCTGTTCCGATATAGGCCATCGCGCCCCCCACCAACGGTGATACAAGTCCGCCACCAAGGTTATGGGATACATTCCAGAGCGTACTAGCGCGTCCTCTTTCTGAACGGGGAAACCAGTGGCCTACCGTTATGATGGAAGGTCCGACCCCCATTCCTTGGAAAAGTCCAAGCAATACAACAAGACCGACAAAAAGATAGAAGCTCGTTGTAAAGCCCATAGCAAGATTTACCAGGACACAGAAGAAGAGACCTGTTGCCATAAAATATCGCGGATTGGATTTATCGGCAAGCATGCTCATAAAGCCTTTTGAAAGACCGTATGTAATAAGCATGCAGCTGCTGAGCAACCCTATTTCAGTCGTACTGAGCTGCAGCTCATTTTTCAGATAAGGCGTTGAGAACACGAAGTTGTTCCGAACGATGTAATACGCAGCATAACCTATAAACACGCCGACAAGCGACTGGAGCTTAAACGTATTGAAACGTTTGCGCATCTCTTGCGTACCTTCCACGATGAACCATCCCTTTCTATTTTTTACCGTTAAATGATATATATATCACTTTTGACTTTATTTTAGATGCTTACTCAAACTTCGCACCCCAAAAATCGCTCTATCACCTTATGGATAGCCGTACTCT
>CAMCRT010000052.1 GCA_945877355.1 uncultured Mitsuokella sp.
TCATGCACTCCTAAAATTTTCACGGGTGGTCTAAATTCATGGGCCCATTATATTCGTCACTCATCGTTCTCACCCCTTCGTATCGCCTGTCTCGCGAATCTTTATCACGGGGCCGCCTCCTCGTTCTCCCTTTATTATAAGCGAAAAGACTTCAAAAGGCGACACTTTTCTATAAATATGAGCTCTTGCGATTCTGGCAAATCTATTTTATACTAGGCTTATATAGTGGGATATCCCACCTTCAGCAAGGAGGTATTACAAATGCCAGCAGATATCAAGGTGCGCTACCAGGCCCATTTAGACACAAAGAAGCGCCTGACATTGCGCGGGGCAAAATATGACTATTATGAAGTCCACGAATACGACAACGGCATCATCCTGCTCGAGCCTCGCGAGCTGGTCCGCCCGCCGGAGCTATCAAAACGCACCCTGCAGACGATGGACGAGTCCATCCGAAACCTGAACGCAGGAAGCGTCTCCGCCCCAATCGACCTGTCAGGATTCTAACATGAACTTTTCCATCCGCATGGGCATCCCTGAAATGTACGAGCTCTGGTTGCGTCTGCAAAAGGCAAGTCAAGACGAAAGTATTTCAAAAGCAGATGCCACGCTATATAAAAAATGGGGAAAAGCCTTAAAGCTGCTTTCTACGGATCCCCTTTATCCGAGTCTGCACACGCACGAAATACCAGAGCTTTCGCGGCGGTATGGGCGAAAGGTCTGGCAGTCCTATTTGGAAAATCGGACAAGTCGTGCCATGCGCATGTATTGGGTGTATGGCCCGGAACAAAAAGATATCACCATCATCGGACTAGAACCCCATCCCGAAGATAAAAAGAACGGGGCCTACGATAAAATCCCATTGTCAAGCCTTGGTTCAATCCAGTAGGACACTTCGATGATGATGAATCTCCTCTAAAGTCGTTGTCACCACTATAGGGAAGTCTACCACTTCGTCTTTTAGAATGTGAAAAAGGCATTCCACTGGAATGCCTAATCGATACGCAAAAATTATTTTTCCTATGGTGGTCTACATCAGGTCATAGGATCGAAGTACACAACTTCCTATCAGCCCGCTCCGCAAGCTCCCTTGATCCTATGAAATTTCTCCTGATCGTACATACTACCCGCAAAAATGCAGCCTTTTATGAAATGGGAGGTTTTAACGCTTTTGCTTTAAAGATACTGCATAATCTGGCGGATGCATCCCGCCAGGTCATTTTTAACATCCGACTCCCAGAAGCGAAGTACGAGCCAGCCGGCTTCCGTCAGTGCATCGTCGACCTCCCTGTCCCGCTCAACGTTCCGAGCCAGCTTCGTCCTCCAGTATTCCTGGTGAGTTTCCACCTGCTCCCCAGGATTTTCCCGATGACCGCGGGCATGCCAGAAATCTCCATCCACAAAGATTACGATTTTGTGGCGGGTCAATGCAATATCCGGTGCCCCTGGCAGCTTCCTGTAGTTCTTCCGATAGCGCAGTCCGGCTTTCCAGAGAGCCTTTCGGAGACGCACCTCCGGCTTCGTGTCCTTCCCACGAATACGGCTCATGGCATAATGCCGCTGCTCCCGGCTAAGTACGTCCATTATCCCAGCATCCCCCTCAGATAGAGGTCTTCTCCTTCACAAACTGAATGAAATTCTCTAAAGAGAAAATGTCTGCCCGATACTCCCGTGGATACGTCTTGATATATGGCTTCGGCACAACAAGCACCACGTTCTCACTCTTCATCTCATGAAGCTGCTGGGGAGAAATCCCCTGCTGGAGCGTGCAAAGATATTTTGTCTTCACTCTGGAGGCTTCGGTAATCACCTGCCGCCAGCGATCCTTACAGGTGGTCTTTGCTCCCAGTACAACAAGTTTGTCTGACGAATAGGCAGGATTATGGTAGGCACTGCCGCTAGGGAAAACAAAGTCCGGCTTCTTCCTTTCCTCCGTAATGACTTGTGCATCATAGGGAAGCTGATTCCCCTGAAAAATAGCCTCCAGATGGTATTCCAACGATTTGCCCGCCCGACTCTTCCGCCGGTTCAGAATGCTGTTTGCCACATCGATAAAATCCTGCATGGAATCAAAGCCGCGCCTGATCGCTTCACCATATTGCACTTCTTCGATTCGACGGAACAAATCGTACTCCATGTTATTCCATGCCAAGAGCTCTTTATCCGGCTGCTGTACGATATACTCGATATGATCATAGACATCATTGTAGATATCCCGTGCCGCCTTTGACATATCGACAGCTTTGGGAAACCCACCCTGG
Source organism: uncultured Mitsuokella sp. (assembly GCA_945877355.1). Taxonomy (GTDB): domain Bacteria; phylum Bacillota; class Negativicutes; order Selenomonadales; family Selenomonadaceae; genus AWVT01. The sequence goes on from CAMCRT010000052.1 coordinate 2,262, forward strand.
AGCCCCTGCACAAATGCATCCATTTTCGCCAGCTTCGACTGTTCCTGCTGATTGTCCGCAAGCACCTCCGTCCCTAAAAGTCTTCCTGTTTCCGCTGGCGATAGGCTGAAATATTCGAGAAAGGCCTCGATATCATCCTCCATCTCCAAAACCCAGCCCTCATAGTCCTCCTCGGACATTTTGACGAGCACGACCAAAGCTCCCGTATTCCTTGGGCGAAGCAGCTCAAAACCTTGGCCGAACCGCGTAATGCGATATTCATTCCGCGTTCCCGTTCCATAGTAAGTAAACTTGCTTTCTGTCTCAAAATCCCCCATCCAACGGATTTTTGCAAGGCGCTCCTTATTCTCTCCCTTTATCCCTCTTTCCCCAAAAAGAATGGAATAGGCCGGCTTTGGAATATAGATCCCGCACTGGTGTCCACCCGTCAGCCCAGTGTCATTTGCGGACAGGAATTTGCAAAAGGCCAGCTTTCCCCTGTGGACAGATTCGATTGCCTGCTGACTGATGGATGCCTTTTCTTCCATGTCATGCACCTGCCTTCAACAGCTTCCGCTGTTCCTCGTCAGCTTCTATCTCCAGGAGCCCTGAATCAAGTTCCTTCATTTTTGCAACGACCAGCTTTGCGATGGAGGTCACCAGCGGCACCACCACAGAGTTTCCAAACTGCTTATAGGCACGAGTATCAGATACGGTTATCCTGAAATCCTCAGGGTATCCCTGCAGCCTGGCGCATTCCCGTGGCGTCAGGCGGCGGGGATTTTTTCCCTCCCCTTGCTTGATGAGAATCTCCGAACCATCCTTATAGTAACGGGCGCTAAGGGTACGGGTCACTCCGTCGAAATCTGGCAGTCCATAGCCAAAGCCGTTGCCTTTTGCTTTATGCTTTGCCGCATAATTCTGCAGGAATGTCCAGAGCTTGTCCGACAGAGTATACTTCGGGTCAGCCTCCGTTTCCAAAATATCCCGAAGCACGGGAGGCCTCTTTGCCTTGTCTTCGTCCACAGCAAAAAGGAAATTCACATCCTTTCCATACCGCTTGCGGTCAAAGCCCACGATAAAAATGCGTTCCCTATGCTGAGGAACAAAGCCCTGCCCATCAATTACCGCTGAGAACACCTCATAATCCAGCTGCTCAAGGGATTCCTCTATGACCCGCCAAGTGTTTCCCTTGTCATGACTCTTCAGGTTCTTGACATTTTCCAGCATAAAAGCCTTTGGCCGCTTTGCCTCAATGATACGGCATACATCAAAGAAGAGAGTTCCCTGCGTCTTGTCCTGGAAGCCCGTAGCCCGCCCCAAGCTGTTTTTCTTGGATACTCCGGCAATACTAAAGGGCTGGCAGGGAAAACCAGCTACTAGAATATCATGATCCGGGACATCCTCACTCGCAATTTTTGTGATATCACCCCAGGGCATCTCATCAAAGTTATCAAAATACGTTTTCTGAGCATACTTATCCCATTCGCTGGAGAAAACACATCGTCCTCCCTGGCGTGTATAGGCGATCCGCATCCCGCCGATTCCTGCAAAAAGGTCGATAAAGGTGAAATCCCCTTGTGGTGCACAGGCTTTTTTTTCCTTGGACAGATGCTCTACCAGGGATTCCGTCAGCACGGAGCTGGCGGATACGCCATTGTCCTGTGTATATTTCAGTAATTTCTCATACAACTGGTCATCCAGTTTCAGGCTCATCTGTTTCATATCTACCTCACTAGGTCAGATTGGTAAGTCTTTTCTTTCCCATATTATACCGAACTTGCGTATTATACGCAAGTATGCCAAAAAGAAAATCTCTTCCCTAATCTGAAAAAACAAAATGAAAAATCCGCAAGGCTTGGAAAGATACGCCTTGCGGATTCCATATTGTGTTGTTATGGACAGATCATGCCTTTTCTGGGAAAGAAACGACCAGGAGCATCTTGAAGTCCTCCTCGCCGTAGACGGCATGGGGATGGCCTGCTGGCATGACGATGGTCTGGCCTTCCTTCAGGATGTAGTCCTTTCCGTCGATGGTGATCTTCCCGGTACCGTCCAGGGCGTAGACGAGGGCGTCGCCCTTTGACTCGTGGGTGCTGATGCCCTCCCCCTTTGCGAAGGCGAAGAGGGTGATGCCGACGCCATTGTTTTGTACCAACGTCTTGCTGACCACCTGCCCGGCTGCGTACTCCACACTGTCCTTCAGTGACAGGACCTGTGCGAACTCGATGTTTTTCAAAATGGATGCCATGGTAAAGACCCCCTCGGATACGCCCGCAGAGCCGGCTTCGCAGGATTTCAGCCTGTCTTGCGGGAACGTCTAAGAACTTTTCTCACTTATATCCTACAAGAAGGAGGCAAAGAAATCCGTGCTTTCGGTCACAGGTTTTTGCGCTTCTTTTGATGGTTCTCGTAGAAGAACACGTACTGCTGGATGATGCCGGCGTTTTCGCCGAAAAGGTCAAAGGGGGACTGGCCGCCGCAGTCTTCGTCGATGGCGCGGCGGATCCAGACATCCACGGGGACGCAGCCCGTGCGGCCGTAGGCAAAGAGGGCGACGCAGCTGGCTACCTTGATGCCCACGCCCTTCACCTCCATGAGGCGGGCGAGGAGGTCCTCGTCGCTGGCCTCCTGGAGTGTCGCGAGGTCGAGGCTGCCGGATAGCACCCTTGCCGCCGCGTCCACCACGTATTTTGCCCGGTAGCCCAGGCCGCAGGCGAGGAGATCCTTTTCCGTGGCCCGGCCCAGCTTCTCCGGCGTGGGGAAGGCGTGCACATCACCCAGGGGCTTTCCGTACCGCTCTGAGAGGATCTCCACGGCCCGCGCGATGGCGGGGATGCTCTTTCGCTGGGAGATGATGAAGGTCACGAGCATCTCCCAGGGATCCTGCCGCAGAACCCGAAGCCCGGCCCCCGCCTCCATGGCCTGCCGGATGAAGGGGTGCTTGTCCTTTTCCCGGTCAAAAATCTCCCGATAGCTCCGAAAAAGGTCAAAATAGGGCCGCCAGACCGCCTCCCACTCGGCTCTGTCACAGGAAACGGAAAATTGCTGCTCCCCCACTGGTCTTATGGTGAGGACATGCTCCCCCGTGATGAACCGCCAGGCCCCATCTGCCAGAGGTGCCACGCGGAAGCACTGGCCGCTCTCCGCGATTTTTTGCAGGTCAAAGTCATCCTCTATCTGGATAATCAAGGGCTCTCCTCCTTTGCTAAACTCCCCACCTATGAAAAAGAGAAGCTGCAAAAACAGCTTCTCTCATGTCCTGCAGAGATGTTACTCCCTGCGAAAAATTCGTTTCTCGCTCAGGCCTCGGCCAGGAAGGCGCGGTAGCCCTTGTTCACCTCGTAGAGGTCCACCTTGCTGGTGACCTCCCAGGGGGCGTGCATGGAGAGGACGGCGACGCCGCTGTCGATGACCTGCATGCCGTAGAGGCTCATGATGTAGGCGATGGTTCCGCCGCCGCCGAGATCGACCTTGCCCAGCTCTGCCAGCTGGAAATGGACCTTGTGCTTATCCATGATGCGGCGCAGCTCGCCGAGGTACTCGGCGTTGGCATCGTTGGACCCGGACTTGCCACCGCGACCCGTGAACTTATTAAAGACCATGCCATGGCCGAGGTAGGCCACGTTCTTCTTGTCGTAGGCGCTGGCGTAGAGGGCGTCGAAGCCGCTGGAGACGTCGCTGGAGAGCATCTTGGAGCGGGCGAGGAGATGGCGAAGGGCGAGCTCACTATAGCAGCCGAGGGCCGTCATGAGCTCGGCGCAGACGTTCTCGAAGAAGCGGGACTGCATGCCCGTGGCGCCGACGCTGCCGATTTCTTCCTTATCCACCAGGAGGCAGCAGGCGGTGCGCTTCACGGTCTTCGTGTCCAGCATGGCGCGAAGGGATGTATAGGCGCAGACCCGGTCGTCCTGGCCGCAGCCGATGATCATGGAGCGGTCAAAGCCGAGCTCGCGGGCCTTGCCTGCCGGCACGAGGATGAGCTCTGCGGAGAGGAAGTCGTCCTCCTCGATATCGTAGGTGTCCTTCAGGAGCTTCAGCACGCCGGCCTTGACGGACTCCTTCTCCCCGTCCTTCAGGGGATAGTTGCCCACGAGGATATCGAGGTTTTCGCCCTCGACGACCTTCGTGGCCTTCTTCTCCATCTGCTCCTGGGCCAGGTGGATGAGGAGGTCTGTCACGCAGAAGACGGGGTCCTTCTTCTTCTCGCCGATAGAGATATCGACGACGGTGCCGTCCTTCTTGACGACGACGCCGTGCATGGCGAGGGGCAAGGTGACCCACTGGTATTTCTTGATGCCGCCGTAGTAGTGGGTGTCCATGTAGGCGAGGCCGCCCTCCTCGTAGAGGGGGTTCTGCTTCAGGTGGAGGCTCGGGCTGTCGATGTGGGCGCCGAGGATGTTCATGCCGTCCTCGATGGGCTCTGTGCCGATGTTGAAGAGGACGACAGCCTTCTTCATGTTGACGGCATAGACCTTGTCGCCGGCCTTGAGTTTCTCGCCGGCCTTCAGCACGTCCGCGAGGGGACGATAGCCGGCGGCCTCTGCCTGACACACGGCCTCTGCAGCGCACTCGCGCTCGGTCTTGCAGTCGGAGATGAAGTCGATGTAGCCAGAAGCTAGGGTCTCCAGCTTCTTCTTGTCGGTCTCCGTATAGGTGGACCAGACGCTCTGCTCCTCTGTCTTTGTCGTTGTCTTTGTTGCCATAGTATCCCGTTCCTTTCTTTTCAATTGTTCATACCAGCATCAAGACTCCCTCCGACGCGTTGCGCGCGCCACCTCCCTCTAGAGGGAGGCAAGCAAGTCTCACGCGCTCGCAATGGATTCTCACGAACAACAGACTCATACGCCTAGCCGAACTTCCTTCTACATTGTATCAAGCCATTGCCCAGCTGCTGAGTCTGGCCTCGTCCCCCTCCCGAGGGGGAACGCCCGCAGGGCAAGGGGGAGTCTGCGAGAAGGATGTCAGCGGCCTTAAGGACGTGCCACGCACTATCCAGCTTTTTCAAGGCTCCATTGCCAGCATTTCGTCGAGGATTCCCTTGAATTCCTTCCGCGTGGTGGCGTTGTTAAATTCTGCCCGCAGGTGGGCGCCGTGGGTGATGCCTTTTGTGTACCAGGTGGCGTGCTTTCGCATTTCCCGGGGGCCGATGTAGTCGCCCTTGTATCGGAGGAGGAGGTCCAGGTGGCGCATGACGACCTGGGCCCGCTCCGCCATGGTGGGGCCGGGGAGACGCTCGCCGGTGCGCCAGTAGTGGGTGAAGCGGCGGAAGATCCAGGGGTTCCCTTGGGCGGCCCGTGCCACCATGACGCCGTCGCAGCCGGTGACGCGGCGAATGCGGTCGAGGTCGTCGCAGGTCCTCACGTCCCCATTGGCGATGACGGGGATGGAGACCGCCTCCTTCACCTGCCGGATGATGTCCCAGTCGGCATTCCCCGCGTAGAACTGCTCCCGGGTCCTGCCGTGGACGGCAATGGCATCGACGCCTGCCGCCTCGGCGAGCTTTGCCATCTCCACCACATTCACATGGTCGTCGTCCCAGCCCTTCCGCATCTTGACGGTAAAGGGCATTTTGACGGCCTTCCGAATGGCGGAGAGGATGGCAAAGGCCCGCTCCGGGTCCCGCATAAGGGCGGAGCCCTCGCCGTTCTTCACGATTTTCGGGGCGGGGCAGCCCATGTTGAAGTCGAGGATATCCGCCGTGCCCAGCTCCTCGATGTAGGCCGCCGCCTCCGCCGCCATGGTGGGTTCCTTCGCAAAGATCTGTATGGCGAGAGGCCGCTCCCCCGGCTCTGACTGGAGCATGGAGAGGGTGCGCTCATTCCGGTAGTGGATGCCCTGGGCGGAGACCATCTCCGCGTAGGCCAGAGGGCAGCCCATGTCGTGGGCGATGACCCGGTAGGCCGTGTCCGTCACCCCCGCCATGGGGGCGAGAAATACGGGGGTATCAAAGGTGAAGGATCCGATGTTCAATCGCGCTGCTCCTGTTTCGTCCGCTCCTCCGCGTTGCGCTCGTAGAGCACCCGCAGGCCCGTGAGGGTGAGGAAGTGGTCTATCTTGTCGATGGTGGAGGACTCCCGCATGATCATGCGGGCGAGGCCGCCGGTGGCGATGACCTTGACGGGCTTTTCCCCTCCCAGCTCCTTTTTGATGCGCTTGACGATCTCATCAATCTGGCCCACATAGCCGAAGATGATGCCCGCCTGCATGCCCTGGATGGTATTGCGGCAAATAATGTTCTTCGGGGGGACGAGCTCGATGCGGGGAAGCTGGGCCGCCCGCTGGAAGAGGGCGTCGGCGCTGGTGCCGATGCCGGGCGCGATGACGCCGCCGAGGAAGTCGCCATTTTCTGCCACCACGTCGAAGGTGGTGGCTGTGCCGATGTCAATGACGATGAGGGGCCCGCCGTACTGCTCATGGGCCCCCACCACGTTCACGATGCGGTCGGCGCCGATGGCCCTGGGGTTCTCATAGTGGAGGCGTATCCCCGTGCGGATGCCGGGGCCCACCACCAGGGGGCGCAAGTGGAAATACCGCTCGCACATCTTCACCAGAGGCACGATGAGGGGCGGCACGACGCTGGAGATGATGATGGCGTGGATATCCGTCATACGGATACTCTGGTAGCGGAAGAGGGAGTTGATGAGCATGCCGTATTCGTCGCCCGTCTTCTGGCGATCCGTGGAGAATCGCCAATGCTTCATGAGCTTCTTCCCCTCGTAGGCGCCCATGACGATATTCGTGTTGCCGATGTCGAGTACCAGTAGCAAGGCAAATCCTCCCTGTTGCACGTCTTTCCCACGCTTTTCGCGCTCACTTTGCCTATTATAACGCAGGCGGCGGGATTTTGCCACAGGCAAAATTTCGAGAATTGCTACAAAAGAAAAAGTCCCCCTGCCACGAAAGCATAAAAAACCGCCTCCAAAACGCAATATGCGTCTGGAGGCGGTCAAAAATATCCTTCAGAAAGGCAGGTCGTCATCGCTGCGATCAGCGGGTCCATCCCAGTCCCCCATCATCGGGCCAGGTCCCGGGCCCCAGCAGCCGTAGCCATCGCCCGGGCGAAGGGCCTTCTGATCCACGTGGAGCTCGTCGGCCACATCGCGCCAGGTGTTGTTGATCTTCTTGCGGTCGAGGACGCTCTGCACGTCCGTCCCCGCCGCCTTTGCAAGGCGGGCCGCCGCCATGATGTCAAAGGGCTGATAGCGATCTGAGAGGAGCTTTTCCGCCGTCGCCTGGTCGATATCGCCCGACTGGCTCATGCGCTCCGCCACGTGCTTCTGCCGGGTGGCACGGATGGAGTCCCTCGTCACACCCAGCTGATTCGAGACATCGCGCCAGGTGTTCTTGTCCGTCTTGTAGGAGAGAATGTCCGAGAGGGATTTGCCCGTCACCTCGGAGAGCATGCAGCCATACCGGATATCGCGCCATCCACAGCCCGAATCCAGTGCGCTCTTCACATCCGCCTCGCTGACGCCATAGCGGTCATTCATGAAGCGGGCCATGTCATCCGCATTCATGTGGCGCCTTCCCTGCCCAATTCCCCAGCCGCGATCCGCCTGGGCATTGCTCTCCGCCTGGACGTGGAGCACGCCAAACGTTCCTGCCAAAAAGACAGCCCCCGCAAGGGCTCCAATGATTCCTTTTTTCTTCCAACGCTGCATAGGGCACCTCCATATACAAAGTGTTATATACTTGCTATAGGATACCATAAAAACGTTGTCATAGGCTTAGGATTGCAGAAAGAATAGATAAAATTTCACAGCCTCCTCGGAACAGGCAAAACTTCTCCGAGATGCCCGACTAATTTGAAAATTTTATGCAATCCAATGCTATGAATTGGAGGGATTCCATGCTATAATGAGGGAAAGTCCGAACGGCTTATGATATCAAAACTCAGAAAGGATGTGTTCCCATGAAGAAGCTTAGCCTCGTGCTTTCTGCTCTCGTGCTGGCGCTGGCTGCCACGGCCTTCGCTGCACCCTCAAATGATGGTCCCTATTGCGATGGCAACGCCTGCTATACGAATGGCTCCCAGACGGAGAGCTACTACTGCGGCGGTCCCCGTCGCGGCGGTCGCGGCTGCGGTGGCGACTACTACTGCGGCAACAATGATTGCCCCCAGAATGGCGACTGCTACTCCGGCGGCTACGGCTGCGGCTATTGATTTCCGATTGATTACCCTGCACTCCAGGAGCCCTGAAGGTATGCCTTCAGGGCTTTTTCATTTTCCTTCTTTACAGGGCGACGCGTCTTTGCTATACTTCACTAGAAATCTATTTCGTGCAAAAATTCACTAGCATCACACCAGCATCAATGGAAAGGATTTCTCAAGCTATCGAACCCCTTTTGTTGATGCCATTTTTTGCACGGCTCTAAGAAAGGATGGTCTTATGAAAGACGAAATCTTCAGCGTCCTCCAACGCGTCGGGCGCAGCTTCATGCTGCCCGTGGCGGTGCTGCCGATCGCAGGTATCCTGCTGGGCATCGGCGCCTCCTTCACGAACCCGACCACCATTGAGACCTACGGGCTCACCTCGGTTCTTGGATCTGGCACCCTCCTCAATGGTCTCCTCACCGTCATGTCCAGCGCCGGCAGCACCATATTTGGCAACCTGCCCATCATCTTCGCCGTCGGCGTCGCCATCGGCATGGCAAAGGCCGAGAAGGAGGTCGCAGCCCTCTCCGCCATGATTGCCTTCTTCGTCATGCACACGGCGATCAATGCCATGCTGAAGCTGAACGGCCTCATCACGCCGGACGGCAAGATTGCAGAGAGCGTGCTGGAGGGCACCATCGCCCCCTCCTGCGGCATCGAGTCCCTGCAGATGGGCGTCTTCGGCGGCATCATCGTGGGCATCGGCGTGGCCTACCTCCACAACAAGTTCCACAAGATCGTCCTGCCGAACGCCCTCTCCTTCTTCGGGGGCTCCCGCTTCATCCCCATCATCTCCACCGTCGTCTATCTCGTGGTGGGCATCATCATGTACTTCGTATGGCCTACGGTCCAGGACGGCATCTTCGCCCTCGGCGGCCTCGTGACGGGCACGGGCTACATTGGCACCCTGATTTTCGGCATCATCAAGCGTGCCCTCATCCCCTTCGGCCTCCATCACGTCTTCTACCTGCCCTTCTGGCAGACGGGCGTGGGCGGCTCCATGATGATCGACGGCCAGCTCGTCCAGGGCGGCCAGAACATCTTCTTCGCCCAGCTGGCTTCCCCGAATGTCACCCACTTCTCAGCGGACGCCACCCGCTACTTCTCCGGCGAGTTCATCTTCATGATCTTCGGCCTGCCGGGCGCGGCCCTCGCCATGTATCGCTGTGCAAAGCCCTCGAAGAAGACGGCGGCAAAGGGCCTGTTGCTCTCCGCTGCCCTCACCTCCATGCTCACGGGCATCACGGAGCCCATTGAGTTCTCCTTCCTCTTCGTGGCACCGGCCCTCTTCGCCGTCCAGGTCATCCTGGCAGGTGCGGCCTACATGATCGCCCACATGCTAAACATCGCTGTCGGCCTCACCTTCTCCGGCGGCTTCCTCGATCTCTTCATCTTCGGCATCCTCCAGGGCGAGGCCAAGACGAACTGGATGTACATCATCCCCGTGGGCATCGTCTACTTCTTCCTCTACTACTTCATCTTCACCTGGATGATCAAGCACTTCGACTTCAAGACGCCGGGCCGCGAGGATGACGACGAGGAGACGAAGCTCTACACGAAGGCGGACTACAAGGCGAAAAAGGGCGAGGCCCGCAAGGACAGCACGGGCCGTCCCATCGACGAGAAGAGCTCCCTCATCGCCCGAGGCCTCGGCAGCAAGCGCAACATCACGAGCGTGGACTGCTGCGCCACCCGCCTGCGCTGCTCCGTCGCCGACTCCTCCCTCGTGGATGAGAAGATGCTGAAGGCCACCGGCGCCGTCGGCGTCATCGTCAAGGGCACGGGCGTCCAGGTCATCTACGGGCCCCAGGTCGCCGTCATCAAGTCGAACCTGGAGTCCTACCTCGAGACGGCCCCCATGGAGGAGCCGCCCCTCGACGCACCGGCAGAGGAAAAGCCCGCCGAGGCGCCGGCTGAAAAGGCTGCCGACACGCCAAAGGCAGAGGCTGGCACCCACGCCTTCGCCTCCCCGGTGGCAGGTGAGCTCCACCCCATCACCGAGGCCCCCGATGAGGCATTCGCCAGCAAGATGATGGGCGACGGCTTCTTCATCTACCCGACGGAGGAAACGGTCTACGCCCCGGCGGACGGCGAAGTGGTCTTCGTCTTCGACACGAAGCACGCCATCGGCATGAAGACGGCGGACGGCACCGAGTACCTGCTCCACATCGGCGTGGATACCGTCGCCCTCGGCGGCAAGGGCTTCGAGGTCTTTGTGGAAAGCGGTCAGACGGTCAAGAAGGGCGACAAGCTCATGACCTTCAACGATGCCTACATCAAGGAGCACGCCAAGTCCGACGCCTGCCTCGTCATCTTCACGGGCATGACGGATAGCAGCACCCTCTCCCTCGAGGATAAGAAGGACGTCAAGGCCCTCGAGGAGGTCGCCAAGTACTAAGGCGCCTCGATTTCTAACAAAAACATCATAGGATAAGCTCCCCTGCTCCCCTTACACATTTGCCTGAAATACGGTATAATAAAGGGAGCAGGGGAGTTTTTTGCAAAGCTCCCACAATCGACATGACAAGGAGAACGACTATGAAAACGCCATTTTCAAAAATCCCTCTGGGACTGCCCCTCGCCGGCCTCGGCCTGGCGACGGCAGCCTCCGTCGCCCGCCGTCCCGTCCATGTGGCCATCGGCGGAGCCTGGCTGCTGCTCTCCGCCCTCCACGGCATGCAGCACGCAGAGAAGCTCAAAAAGGATGCCAGCCGCCTCGCCTCCTTTGCCACCCACGCAAAGGACTATGCCAAGGACGGCGAGAAGGCCGCCGCCTGGGCCGCCCGCAACACGTACCTCCACGTGGCCTTCGCCGGCACAGAGGTGGTCAGCGCCCTCCCCGGCCGCGTCCGCCTGCGCAATAAGGCCGTAGTCGGCAACGACGAGCTCAGCAAAAAGCTCACGGACTTCCTCACGGGCTTTGACGGTGTGACGGGCGTCGTCACAGACCTTGATACGGGCAGCGTCACCATATTCTACGATGAGGCGGTCATCGACGCCACCCCAAAGCTCGCCGCCATCCGCCGCTACTTTGAAAACCACGCAAAGATCACGGCATGAAAAATGGACTGCATCACGGAAATCGATGCAGTCCATTTTTTAATCCATCAAATATACTTCAAAATTCTGCCGGCCAAACGCAAGGGCCTGCTCATGGGAGTCGAAGGCCACGTCAATGCGGTTTCCCTGGATCGCGCCGCCCGTATCCTCTGCCACAGCCACGCCGTAGCCGGGGATATAGACCCGGGAGCCCAGAGGAATCACGGAAGGATCCACTGCAATCACGCCGTAGCGAACCGGTGTCCCCATGGCCGTATAAGGCGAGTTGCCTGGGTCGTAGGCGCTGTAGCCCGTCGCCGATACAAAGAGAGAGCGCATATCGCCGCGGCTCGCCATATCATAGGCATCGTAGCTGCCTGGATCCACGTAGCCGCCTGCATCCGAGGAGGGCGCCGGTGCATTGAGATCCTCATAGGTATCGGAGCCAGATAGGGCCCGATACGTCCCCGGCCCGCAGATGCCATCCACAGCGAGTCCGCTGGCCTTCTGATACCGCTTGATGGCATCGACGGTCTTTGCCCCGCAGACGCCATCCGCGTCGCCCTCAAGATAACCATACCAAATCAAAAGCTCCTGCACACGCTGGACGACCGGCCCGCGCATACCCTCTTTGACAAGCACCGGAGAGGCTGAGGCAACCGTCGTAGCCATGAAAAGAGCAACCATCATCGAAAGAATCCAGATAAGACATCTTCTCTGCATAGAACCATCCTTTCCAAAGCATGTGTAGAGCAAGTGCGTTTATTATACCACGATTGGAACGAAACGTCAAAAAGCCCCCACACATGTGGGGGCTGAATTCCAATATGGTGCGATTGGCGCGATTCGAACGCGCGACCTGCCGCTTAGGAGGCGGACGCTCTATCCAGCTGAGCTACAACCGCAAGACTTCTCCTATTTTAGCAAAGAACCGCATGGAATGCAAGTTAGGAGCGGAGGAAAAGATTCACGAGGAACGCGATACTCACGAGCCACATGATCCAGCTGACCTCCCGGGCCTTTCCTGCCAGGGACTTGATGAAGGCGTAGCTGATGAAGCCGAAGGCAAAGCCATTGGCGATGCTGGAAGTAAGCGGCATCATGATGATGGTCAAAAAGGCCGGCAGACCGTCCGTGAAGTCGGCGAACTCGATCTTGCCCACCTCGCCCATCATGAGGGCGCCCACGAGGATGAGGGAGGGAGCCGTGGCATAGCCCGGCACCAGGCCGATAATCGGTGCAAAGAGCAGGGAGATGAAGAAGAGGACAGCCACCGTGACAGCCGTGAGGCCCGTCTTACCGCCGGCTACGACGCCCGCCGCGCTCTCGATGTAGCTCGTGACCGTGGACGTACCGAAGACCGAGCTCACCACCGTGCCCACAGCGTCCGTGGTCAGGGCCCGATCGAGGTTCTCGATCTCGCCGTTCTTGTCCACCAGCTTCGCCTTTGACGTGAGGCCGATGAGGGTGCCCATGTTATCAAAGAGCTCCACCACCGTAAAGGTGAAGATGATGGAGAAGATGCCGTAGTTCCAGGCGCCCGCGATGTCGAGCTTGCCGAAGGTCTCACCCATGTGGGGGATCGACGTGCTGATAACATCCCCGATTCCATGGGGCACCGGCGCATCGCCCAGCACCATGGAGAGGATCGTCGTCACGATGATGCCGATGAGGATGGCCCCCTGGATGTCCCGAGCCATGAGAACCCCCGTAAAGACGAGGCTAAAGAGGGAGAGGGCCGTCTCCGGCTTCGTCACATGGCCGAGGGTGATGAACGTGGCAGGGTCCGCCACGATGAGGCCCGTGCCCTTCAGGCCCACAAAGGCGATGAAGAGGCCGATGCCCACGCCAATGGACTGGCGAAGGTTTTTCGGCACCGCCCGGATGATGGCCTGGCGGATATGGCTGACCGTGAGGATCAAGAAGAAGATGCCCGAGAAGAAAACCGCCCCCAGGGCCACCGTCCAGTGAAGCCCCAGGACACCGCAGACATAGTAGGCAAAGAAGGCATTGAGGCCCATGCCCGGCGCCATGGCCACGGGATAGTTGGCATAGACGCCCATGACGAGGGTCGAAAGGCCGGCGATCCAGATGGTGGAGGCCACAGCTGCCTCCTTCGGGATGCCCGCATCGGCCAGGATATTCGGATTGACAAACATGATATAGGCCAGGGCGATAAACGTCGTTATCCCCGCGATGACCTCTGTCCGCACCGTCGTATTCTTCTCCCGGAGCTTGAAGAACTTCTCCAGGAAGCTCGGCGCAGCTGATTGTGACTGCATGAAAAAAATTCCTCCAATCTGGATAATCCACAAAAACCAATTATTCATTCTAGCGAAAAGGCCGCTGGATGTCAACAGAAATAGGACAATTGACCGGAATCTATTCCTGTGCAGACATGAAAAAAACCACCGCAAATGCGATGGTCTGATGTTTGAAGTGGCGGAGTGGAGAGGATTCGAACCTCCGCACCAGTTACCCAGCCTAACGATTTAGCAAACCGTCCTCTTCAGCCTCTTGAGTACCACTCCAATAATGGCAGGGGCAGTAAGACTTGAACTCACAACCTACGGTTTTGGAGACCGTTGCTCTACCAGTTGAGCTATACCCCTATAAAAAAAATGGGGCGACTTGTGGGGATCGAACCCACGCATGCTGGAGCCACAATCCAGTGTGTTAACCGCTTCACCAAAGCCGCCATATTATTCTAGTCCAAGTCAGACTTGGACTAGAATGCTTAACCAGCGACTACCTATCCTCCCAGTCCGTCTCCAGACAAGTACTTTCGGCGTATATGTGCTTAACTACTGTGTTCGGTATGGGAACAGGTGGAACCACATAGCTATCGTCACTGAATTATGTAGAATGTGCATGCACACTCAAAACTATACAGAAGAAACGGGATTCTTAAGGTAGTCAAGTTTTCGACTTATTAGTACAGGTCCGCTGCACGCGTTGCCGCGCTTCCA
>CAMCRT010000053.1 GCA_945877355.1 uncultured Mitsuokella sp.
CCGCGGCCTGGAGGGCATGGTGGCACGCAGCTACTTCCCAGCCCTCTCGCGGCTCCTCGGGACGGGCTGGGAGTGGCATGGCAGGACGCGCCCCGCCGAGGACGCCCTCAATGCGCTCCTGAACTTTGGCTATGCCTTTCTCGAGCGGGAGGTGCGCCTCGCTCTCCTGGGAGCGGGCCTCAGTGTGCAGATAGGCTTCCTCCACGAGAATAACGGCCGCATGGATAGCCTCGTCTACGATGCCATGGAGCCCTTCCGTCCGACGGTCATTGATCGGCTCATACTGAAGTGCATCCACAGGAAAAAGCTGCGGCCCGAGAGCTTCCAGCAGACGGAGGAGGGCGTGCGCCTGGACAGGTCGGCACGAGATGCCTGGATCTATGCCTTCGAGGAGGAGATGGGGCAGGTGCGGCAGGAGTACGGCGGCAAGACCACCCGGGAGTGGATCCGTGCAGGCGTCCAAGAGATGGCGAATATCCTCCGAAGGAAGTCGGATGCGCTGCTGGAGACAGAGATGGAAGGAGATTTTCCTTGACAGGAAGGGGGAGGAATTGGTATAATTCGGGTACGAGATGACGAAAGCCCGCAAATGGCTTAAAACCGTCGGTCTCGTACCAAATCGCAAAGCCCTTGGGGCACAAGGGAAAGCGTCACGTGAGAGAATACGTGTTTGATTATTGTAGTGCCTGAAGACACACGGATGCAGCTGTCGTACCAAAATGCCAATCCAGCCCATGGGCCCCAAGGCGTAGCGGCCACGCAGTTGTGTCTTCCTAATGCCGCTTGCGGTATTGAAACAAATATATGCGACCCCAAAGAGGCCGTCCTTAGGAAGTTGTGTCTTCCTAATGCCGCTTGCGGTATTGAAACACGGTGATTTCTGCCTTGCCATCATCGGCCTTAAGTTGTGTCTTCCTAATGCCGCTTGCGGTATTTCAAAAGCACCGAATGTTTTTTGAGACTTCGGTGCTTTTTCTATCCGGAAAATACGATTCCGCAAAAATCGACGAGTATTCCTTCCCTCGGCAGCCCCCAGGAAGCCCGCCTCTGGCAACAGGGCCCCGCCCTGGAGGAGAACGCGACCTGCATCATCGCGTAAGACAAGTAAAAATGCAGCAAAATTTCTTCTTGCAGAGATTTTGCTGCGTTTTTTCTATACTTTCCATGTGTTTTAAGGTATAATATATCCAAACAGATGTGTTTACGAAGGAGGTGCTGGGCTGGATGACGAAAAGTCGATTGCAGAGGATAGGCGCGAAGAATATATAGAGGTTATTCGAGAACTGACCTTGATGGATGATGTGTTTTCGGAGCTGGCCTTTGATGGCAATATTCCTGCCGTTCAGGAGATTCTTGATGCTGCCGTACCGAAGGCACTTCTGCGTGTCATATCAGTCAAGACAGAGTATGTCATCCCGGGCATCACAGCAAAGGGCATCCGCATGGACATCCATGCGCTGGATGCTTCCGGAGCGATATGTGATGTGGAGCTACAGCTCAGGGACAGCGGAGCAAGCCCGAGGCGTGCGCGGCACAATGCCAGCGCCATTGACGTGAGTGCCCTTCGCAAGGGATATGAGGCTACAGATCTCCCAGAGGCCTATGTCATTTTCCTGACAAAGAACGATGTAATCAAAGGGGGGCTCCCCGTCTACACCATAGATCGGCGAATAGAGGAAACAGGGCAGGCTTTCGGCGACGGCTCCCATATTGTTTATGTGAATGGCTCCTGGATAGGCGACGATCCCATCGGACGGCTGGGGCATAATATGCTTGCAGCTCGCGTGGAGGATATGACGGATGGGGCGTTGAAGAAAACCGTGCATCAGTATAAGGAAACGGAGAAGGGAGTGCGCAAAATGTGTGAAGCAATCGAAAAAATCCGTGATGAAGGCCGGGATGAGGGCCGAGCAGAGGGCCGTGAGGAGGGGCGCATCAGCATGCTCAAGGATCTGATTGCCAAGGGAATGCTTACTCTTGCAGCGGCTGCAGAGTCCATAGGCGTATCGCAAGAAGAATTTCGCAAAATGGCAACGCTTTGAGGCGTACTTTTTGCACCAGATAGAAAGAGAACCTGTCCGATTGGATCGTTCCAATGGGCAGGTTCTTTTTGCGTGGAAGACGATTCCGTTTTTTTTCCCCAAACATGGGCTGGATTCTCTGATATGCTTTTCTTTGTCAGGAAAACATGAGGAGTGCGGCGGGGACGCAGGGAGGAGCAGGTCGTGGGAATCTTTTATTGTCTGGGGCGGCTGCTGGGGATGGACGACAGGGATGGGCTGGATGTGATGCGCCGGATCCAAGAGCGCCACCTGGAGGCCCGATGGCAGCTGCTTCTCCGCCAGCGGGAGCTGGAGCGATGCATGGCGATGCGTCGGGAATGCCGTCAGAAGGAGGAGCTGGCCCTGCCGAGACAGGAGCGGTAGAGGGGAATCTTCATAAAATGATTTACAACCGCGTTAAAATATGAGAGACTCAAGGTATTGTTGCGGAATGTCTCGCAGGAGGGAACGAATATGCGACGTGATGTGATGCTCCTCTTTTTGAGCGATGTAAAACTGAATGCAGATGGCAGCCCGGTGAAACCCTTCAAGTACAAGAATATAGGGTACGGCGGGCCTGTCCATACGACGAATGAGTCTGCCGTGTTCTATCTGATGAATAGCGATGATGAGCCGAAGAAACTATCCCGCCTTTTTTTGCTGGAGACGAAGCTGGTGACAACGCCCATCAAGGCGCAGGATACCAACGAGCTCTACCAGGATAAGGAGGGGCGTAGCTGGACGCATCGGAATTACTTTCTGAAGCGCATCCAGAAGGCTATCCCGAATGTTGCAGAGATCGTGGAGCACATCTCCTTTGATGAACTGTCAGATCCAGAACGGGCCCTCTCGAACCTCTTGGACGCAGCAGGAACGATACGGGAGTATGCGGAGGACTTCCGCAGGGAGGCAAGGGAGGCCGGTGAGAAGGCTGAGCTTGTGCTTCACGTCGATGTGACAGGCGGCATGCGCAATGCCAATATGATGATGATGGCCCTCCTGCGGATCCTGCAGTATGAGTCCATCGAGATCGGCAAGGTGCTCTACTCCGACCCGAAGATTGGTCTTGTGGAGGAGGAGGCGCCCGTCTACAACGCTTTCAATCTTGTGGCGGGGGCGGAGGAGTTTGTGCGGTTCGGCAGCGTCCGTACCCTTCGGGACTACTTCAAGAAAGAGACCAAGCGGGAGGCGGTCAGCGGGAAGCTGAAAAATCTCCAGGATGCGATGAATGGCTTTGATGAGCAGCTGCGGCTCTGCCACTACGGCGACCTCCGGGCAGCCATCGGGGATCTACACAAAGCACTGACGGATTTCGACGACGAGGGCGGTGTGAGCGAGGCAGAGCGGCGCAATGACCGGCTCATGCTCCAGATGAAGGGGCGCGTCGAGAGGGACTATGCCCCCATCCTGAAGGACGAGCTGGATGACATCGCCCTCATCCGTTGGTGCGTGGGGCACGGCCTCTACCAGCAGGCCATGACGCTAGTCACGGAGCGAGTGCCGGAGATCCTCTACCAGGCGGGCTTCTATCACGTGGCGGAGGAGGCCCGGGAGGACTTCGAGGCGGAGCTCGCCGCCGACTCCATGAACCGCTCTGAGGCCTTCTTCCTGCTGAATGCCTACGAGTGGCAGCCCGCGCGGCAGAAGCGGGAGAAGGGAAAGGAGGAGAAGCGCGGGGAAACGGAGGAGAAGAAGGCAGCCCCTGCCCCTTCGGAGAATCCGCTGGCAACGCTCCACTCCATGCGCTCCAAGGCGGAAAAAGCCTGGGGCAAGGAGGTGGAGAAAGCCCTCCAGCTGGTGAAAAAGGAGGAGGCGACGGAGGCGGATTTCCGCAGCAGCATCTCTCGTCAGCCGGCGGCTCTCGCGGCGTATCCCTATGCCTTTGTAGCGGATGCAGATGAGGCCGTGGAGGTACTCCTGGCCTTGCATCGGCTGAATGATCTCTCCCAGCCGGAGCAGACTCTGGACTCCGCACCACTGCGGCACCTCCTGACGGAGCTGCGCAGCCGCCTGGCAAAGAAGGACGCCTATGCCGACAATCTGGCGCGGCTGGAGACGACCCTGGCGAACTGGCGGAGGGGCTCCGGGCGGGCGCTGGTGAAGATCCTCATAGGCAGCCTGCGGGCGGAGCTGCGCGCTGTCCTGGCACCCCTCGTCATGGACCCGGTCCTGGAGCGGAGCGTCCTGCGCCGGGTGGAGCTCAGGGATGAGGCCCTCGGGCGGGACATCCTCCTCGCCTACGACACCATCAAGGAGGAGCGCAATACGACGAACCACGCCCATGTGACGGAGGGTGGCACGAAGATCTCAGCGCTGCGGAAACGGATCGACGGCTTGCTGGCGAATCTGGAGCGTGCCGTGGGCGAAGATAAAGGAGGAGAAGCATGATCGGTGTCATTGGCTGCCGCCTTCGGGCGGAGCAGGCGGGCAGCCTCTCGGTCTTTTCGGGGCGGCTGCTTCACGGGGCTTTTTTCCACTATCTGGAGGAGATCTCGCCGGCGCTCTCGGCACGGCTCCACGATGGGAATGTGAACCCCTTCACCCTCTCGCCCCTCTTTCCCCTGGAGGAGGGCGAGATCCGCTGGAATACGATGTCTTTCCAGCGGGGCGATACCTTCCTCTGGCGCTGGACGGCACTGGAGGAGGAGCTCTTACAGGTCATGCTGGCAGTGTCTGTCGGGACGACCTTCTCGGTGGGGAGAAATGCCTTTTCCGTGGCGGAGGTCTATGCGGACGGGCGCAGCGGCACCGGCGTGGCAGAGGTGGAGGAGCACTTCGCGGCGGGCCTCGAGGCGGGGGAGCGGATGCGGGAGCTCACCCTGCGCTTTCGCTCTCCCACCACCTTCCGGGTGGGGCGGAGCGACTATCCCTTCCCGAGCCCGGAGTACATCTTCTCCTCCCTTTTGGATCGCCTACGGCTCGCAGGCCTCCCCCTCACGGTGGGGAAGGAGGATATACGTGCCATTGTCCCGACCCTTATCCCTGTCCAGTGGAGGGGGGCGTCTCTTCGTGTCACTCTGAATGGACGGCAAAATGTGGCAGGCTTCACAGGGGAAATCACCTATAGCGCAAAGGAGCTCTCAGAGGAGGAGCGCACCCTGGTGGGCGCCCTCGCCGCCTTCGCCCCCTTCACAGGCGTAGGCAGGCTGACGGCCCAGGGCTTCGGCGTGACAGAAGTGGAATTTGCATAAGAAGGAGTGTATAGTATGGCAAAAAAGATCTTGCCCGTAATCCTGGCGTTTGTGAGCCCGCAGGGGGCAGCACCATTCAGCGTGAGTTTGAAAGAGTATGATATGCCGGATGAGAAGGTATACAATGCGATTCACACGAATGAGGCGGGAATCGTCTATGTCAATCGCGATCTGAAAAAGCATGGATACGATGGATTGGCAAAGGTCTTTTTAGCCAGAAGCAGCGAGGTGCTCAAACGCATTTCCTTTGAGGTAGACGCAAATCCTCCGGATACGCTTACCCATTATGAGTTTCTTCTAAAGCGTCTTGCGAAGGAGGATACAGCACTAGCAGAAAGAGCAGAGCCCATCGAGTATAAGATAACGGACGATATCACGACGACCCTACAAGGTATTTTTGATATTGCCAACACGATTCGTGGCTATGCCAATGAAAATCCTGGGTATACGGTTCGCATCTATATCGATCTGACGGGAGGCCATCGCTATAGTGCCATGATGATGCTAGCCGTTGTCCAGTTGCTGCAGGAATACGATAATATTGAGATGGGCGAAGTGCGCTACAGTGACATGTACCATAAACCGAAGGGCCGGGTACACGATGCGACGGATCTGGCGAGCATCTTTAAGATGGTCAGCGGTACAGACGAGTTCGTAAACTTTGGCAGCATCAAGTCGCTGGAGGATTATCTCGACATCGCAGGCGGCACGAATATTTCGGAGGAAGTCAGCAATCTGTTTATGGCGATGACAGATGTTTCGGACGCGCTGCAGATCTGCCGCACCGGAGAAATCCGTCAGAATCTGCAAAATCTCTCCCAGGCTCTCGGGGCCTTCCGTGCAAGGCATGGAACGAGCCTTGCTGAGAATATGATTGCCAGCGTTGCGGGGGTCATCGAGGGAGACTGCAAGAATATTATCGCGCCGGATGCGACGGAAATGGATATTATTCAATGGTGCATCCAAAAAAGACTTTTCCAGCAGGCGATGACCCTCTATACGGAGTGGATTCCACAGATCATCGTGAAAAATGGCATCTTTTATACGGAGAACGAGGACGTCATCAAAACCTGTGAAGAGGAGGGCAAAAAACTGGATCGGACCTGGGAAAAGCAGTTCGTGATTTCCCATAATGAGGCGGGCACTTCTTCGGCGACCGAATGGGAGGTCGTCATGGAACAGAAAGACAAGATGACTGCAACCAACGTCTTTCCTCCCGAGCTGAAAAAGCGTGCAATGAAGGCGTGGAATGAATACAAGCAATCGAGGAGAATCTATCAGGAGTTCCTTCAGTCCGATGGAAGTACAAGAGCTGTGGCGGCTTTCGCGAAGGCGTGCCCCCATACCTACCGCGTTCTCGTCAATGCCTACAAGGGAGAGATACAGATAGATGACCCGCGATATCTCACGATACATACGTATGCGCAAATGACAGATTACGATGCGCTTGAGAGAAAGATTATCAAGCTGCCGATGGGGCAGGTAAGGATGTATCTGGGCTTTTCCACCAGCGAATGGAAAAGGCTCCAAAGAGCTTTGCGCCATCCTCAGGAAGACCTGGAAAAGGAATGGGACACGCAGGAAGAAGAGTGCGAGGAGAACTGGAAGAAGCGGAAAAAAGAATGCGAGAATATGCTGACCCGCAGGAAGGCAAAGACTCGTGTATCGAAGAAAACCATGGAGGAGACACTGAAAGCCTACCATTCTATCCGATTCTGGCGGAATCAGGTCAACCATGCAACGGAAAAGGCAAAGATCCGAAACAGCGATATCAAGAGGATGATCCAGGAAGGAATGGACATCACAAAGAAGGCAATCGAGGAGGCGAAGGAATGAACGTTTTTATCAATCACACAAACCATCCCTCCGCATCCTGGGGCGATGCCCAGCGGCAGGCGGCGGAGGCCTATGGGGAGATCCAGGACATCCCGTTTCCTGCTATCCCTGCGGACTGGAGTGAGGAAGATGTGGCAGAGCTCGCTCGGGCGAGCGGGGAGAAGATCCTCGCGCAGAGGCCTGCGGCGGTGCTCTGTCAGGGGGAGTTCACTTATGTCTTTGCCCTCACGAGCCTGCTCATGGCCCACGATATCCCCGTGCTTGCTGCCACCAGCGAGCGGGAGGTGGTGGAGTGCCGCCGGGAGGACGGGCAGACGGAGAAGGTTTCCCGGTTTGTATTTTCCCGGTTTCGCCGCTATGAGCTTTTGAAATGAGGCGAGGGCCCCTTTTGAGACGCAGGTGACAGCATAGAGCCCGCCCCGCTGGGGCGAAGGGAGGAAGCTATATGGCAGAGCAGGTAGATACGGAAATGAGGGTGCACGCAATCCTCGTGGATACGCGGTCGATCCAGAAGTTCATCTTCGGCGGCAACCGCCTCAAGACGAATATCGGAGCCTCCTATCTCGTGACGGAGGTCTTTAACAAGCACCTCTTTCCCGTCATTGAGAAGGATCTGAAGATTCCCATCGACACGGAGACTTGGGAGGACCGTATCCCGGTGGAACTGCTGGAGAGGGAGAGACAGGCTGTCGTGGCGGCAAATGCGGGCGGCAATGCGCTCGTGCTCTTCAGCAAGGGGGTGGGTGATGAGGAGCGCAAAGAGGTGGTCCGCCTGTTCTCCCAGGCGCTCCTCACGGAGGTGCCCGGGCTCCACATCGGCGCTGCCCACGGGGAGGTGCGCGTCGGAGATGTGACGATGTTCGAGGATCTGAAGAATACCCTGTTCAAGTCCCTGAAGGAAAACCAGAACACCATCTTCCCCCAGGTGTCCCTGCCCTATACGGGTCTGACCCAGCGCTGCCCTGTCAACGGGGAGACGGCAAATTGCTGGTATTTCGATCGGGAGGCCCCGCATTTCTATTCCCAGGAGACGGTCTGCAAGCTGGAGGCCTCCGGCAAGGCGACAAAGCGGCTGAAAGACCTACTCCATGACAAGCTCCAGGCGCAGGATCCCTCCGGCGCGGCTGCAAAGTCGCTGGAGGACTTTGAATTTCCCACGGAGTTCGCAGAAATCGGTCGGGTGAAGAATGAGAAGAATTTCTTCGCCATCGTCCACATCGATGGAAACAACATGGGTGTGAAGTTCCAGAACTGCGAATCCATGAGCGAGCGAAGCCGCCTGTCGAAGGCCGTGGGGGAAAAGACCTGGCATAGCTTTGCAAGGCTCATGACGACCATCGTCGAGGAGCACGCGGCGTATGTCGAGAAGCATGGCACCGGCCGGCGGGAGGGGGAGAAGCCGTATCTTCCCATTCGTCCCATCATCATTGGCGGCGACGATGTGACATTTGTCTGCTCCGCGCACCGCGCCCTCGACTATGTGAAGCGGTTTATGGGGTACATGATGGATCCGGCCGTCGGCGATGTGCAGGAGGAGGAAGCAAAGCAGATCGACTGCTGCGCCGGCATCGCCTTTCTGAAGGTGACGTATCCCTTCTCCCGGGGCTATGAGCTGGCGGAGGAGCTCTGCGGCGCGGCAAAGGCAGAGATGCGTGCCCAGCAGGCAGGGACCGGAAAGGGCTCTTGCTGGCTGGACTTTGCGCTCCTGCACGGGGAGCAGGCTCCGACGCTTTCGCAGATCCGGGCGCAGGAGTATACGGGAGCCGACAGCAAGTCCGGCGGCCTGCACTTCGGCCCCTATCAGCTCTTCACGGAGAATGCAGCTGAAAATCCCCGGGATCTGGAGAACCTCTTGGAGGCGGTGCGCAGTCTACAGGGAATCGCCACGAGTGCGGAGGGGACTGCGGAGGACGGGGAAAAGCCTGCCGAGCAGACGTCCATGGGGCGCGGAAAGGCAAAGGAGCTCCGGGAGGCGCTTCGCCATGGCAAGCCCGCCGTCCAGCAGTTCTGCACCCAGCTCCAGCATCTGGGGAAATGCCTGCCGAAGGTCCCCGGCTGGGAGGCCTATGAGGCAAATGGCTTGTTTCTGGACAAGGTGACGCCCTATATCGATGCGATAGAGATGATGGAGTTCCTGCCGGAGGAGGAAAAAGAACATGAAGCTTGAGATTTCAGTCAAGGTGCTTTCGCCTCTGCATCTGGGCTCGGGCGAGGCGGACGTGGCCCTCGATGCGGAGATCGTCCACGATGCGCTGGGGCTTCCCTATTTCCCCGGGCGACGCTTCAAGGGGCTCCTGTATGAAAGCGCCCTCGAGGTGGAGGAGATGCTGGAGCGCAGCGGAATGAAGCTCCCCGGCCTCACGGCGAATGTGCTCTTCCGCCACAGTGCGGAGGGGGGCGTGCAGCTGGCGGTGCCGAACCTTTCCATTGCGGAGAAGGAGTGCTATGAGGCGGTGTCGAAGGCTTGGGCGTATCTGGAGGCAGAGTACCCGGAGCTCCTGCGGCCGACGGACGTGCTGGAGACGTATGCCTCCCTGCGCTATGCCACGAGCATCGATGACGACGGCGTGGCTGCAGACGGCTCACTGCGCAATATGCGGGTGCTGGAGGAGGGCGCAGCCTTCTCCGGTGTCGTGGAGGTGCTCGGCGCGGAAGCGGAGTCGGCTCTGCCGCTCCTGGCGGCTGCCCTGCATAATCTCAGAAGCGCAGGCGGGCGACGCTCGCGGGGGCTCGGAGAGATTTGCTGCCGCATGAAGGTGCTTGACGGCAAGCAGGCGGGCAAGACGAGTGAGAAGATCCTAAAGGAGGTGCTTTCAAAATGATGAAGGATATGAGGGAAATGAAGATCGAGCTCACGACGCTCGCGCCCGTCATCGTCACGGCAGCCCATGACGCGCAGGTCATGACCCGTGCCCAGCGCCTCGTTCCGGGCTCCGTCCTGCGGGGCGTCCTCGCCACGCGCTTTATCGAAAGGAAGCACCTGGGAGAGGCGGCCCATCGGGACGAGGCCTTCCGCGCCCTTTTCTTCCAGCGACTGCGCTTCCTGCCCGGCTATCCGGTGCAGGGGAAGGGGCGCGCCTTCCCGCTGCCCCTCTCCCTGATGAAGTCGAAGCCCCAGGGGGAGGAGGCTCCTGTCATCAAGGACCGCTTCCTACACAAGGGGGCAGAGGAGACCCAGGGGCTCAAGTCCTTCCGCGGCATGGCGGTACGGAACGGGGACAGCATCGCGACGGTCTCGGTCCGGACGAGCATATCGCTCCACATGACCCGGACGACGGAGGGGAGCCGCCTCCTGGGACGCAGTACGGAGGGCGGCATCTTCAACTATGAGGCGATTGCGCCGGGGCAGTCCTTCGCCGCGAGTATCCTGGGGACGGAGGAGGATCTGCGGTCGCTCCTAGGGACCTTGGAACTTGACGAGGGGGAGGGCTTCGACTGCCGCATCGGCCGCTCCCACTATACGGAGTATGGCAGGACGCGCCTCACGGTGAGGGCCATCGGCGATCCGCCTGCCATCACGGCAGAGGACGTGGAGGGCGACCGGGTCATTTTGCGGCTGGATTCCCCCTTCCTGCCGGGAGCCGCCTCGCTGGAGGGCGCCTCGCTCCCCTCGGCAAGGGAGCTGCTTTCCCAGGCACTTGAAAAGGCGCTCGGGGACACGGTGGAGCTCCAGGAGGTCTATGCGGGAGCCGAGGAAATCGACGCCTTCCGTGGCGTGTGGCATCTCCCGGCGCCACGCGTGGCGGGACTTGCAGCGGGGACGGTATTTTCTCTTCTGCGGAAAGGGGGCTGGACGGAGACGGAGCTCGCCAGCCTCTCAGCGCTTTGCCTGCAGGGCATCGGAAGCCAGCGGGCGGAGGGCTGCGGCCAGCTTCGTGCCTGGCGCCTGGGCGAGCTCACGCTCGGAGGCATGGAGGAGGCTGAGGAGGCCCAGCCTGCCCCGCCTATCCCCGCGAGCGTGCAGGAGCGGGTAAAGACTATCCTGCTGCGGCGCATCCAGGAGTCTCTCCGGGTCGCTGCCTATGAGGACGTGGCCCATCTGAATATCAAGAGGGGGCAGGCCCACTTCTTCTCAGAGCTCTCCGATATGTTCCAGTATGCCTATCGTCTGGAAAATATGCAGGAGGGGATCGCAGCCATTCTCGAGGGACGGGAGACCCATGGAGACGGGGTGGAGCGAGCCAAGCAGTGGAAGAGCGATACGCCCTTCCAGACCACCCTGGGAAAGCTGCGGCTCTACGGCAAGCCCCTGAAACGCTATCTAACCCAGAAAAATCCCCCCTATCTGCGCGAGGGCGACCAGTCCCTTGAGGTGGCTGTCGGCCTCTCTACGGAGGAATTTGACCGGTTCCTGGATCGGGTCTCCCTCACGCGGGAGGATTTCGCCTTTGAGACGGGGGCTTGCTGCTTTGAGTATTGGCGCTGGTTCTGCCGCTATGGACGGAAAAAGGCATACGCTGTGGGGAGGGATGCATGATGACGAATGAATCGATCGTAGGCAAGGCCGTTTTGGAGGGAAATCTCCTTCTGCTTTCGCCGCTTCTCATCAGCAATGGGCAGGGCGCCCATGAGGCGGGGGAGGAGGATATCGCCATCCTGCGGAATGGAAGGGGCGAGCCCTTTATCCCCGGCACCTCGCTGGCGGGGGCTCTCCGCGCATTTTTCAAGAGGCAGGGGGCGGATATCGCCCAGATATTCGGCGACCTGGAGGAGCAGCAAAGCACCATTCATGTGTCGGATATCGTCTTCAGGGCGGGGGAGGCCTCCGATCCGGCTGCAAAGGGTGCGGAAAAGGTAGAAACCGCCTACAGGACAGGCGTCGCTCTGGAGCGGGTGACGGGGACGGCGAAGCGTGGTGCACTCTATGACTACGAGGTGATCGAGCGGGGCGCAAAGGCACCGCTGCGCATGGAGTTCCATCTGTGGGGCGTGCATACGAATGACCCATCTCTCGGCCGCAAGGCGAAGGTCCGCCCAGAGATCATGAAGGCACTGCGCCAGCTCCGTCTGGCCCTGGAGCAGGGGATAGGCCTGGGGGCGCACACGACAAAGGGCTTCGGACGCGTCCGTCTTGAGAATGGGGCCCTAGGCCTCTATGATTTCGCGAAGAAGGAGGCGGTGCGAACATTCCTCCTGACGGACAAGCCATCTGCCCGCAAGGCAACCCTCCAGATGGACATGAAGGGCATCGCGCTGGAGGAGAATCCACAGGATTTCTGCGTAGAGGCGAGCTTCACCCTGCGCACGCCGCTTCTCATTCGCGACTATCAGCTCATCGAGGATAAGAAAATCGCAGAAAGCATGCGGAGCAGGGGAGATGCGGTCATACCCGGCTCCACCTGGAAGGGGGTCCTACGCCACCGGGCGGAGAAGATAGCCGCGGGCCTCGGGTACGGGGAAAAGGCACTGGAACACCTCATGGGAACGGCAGCCGAGGAGAAGCGGCGGAGCCGCCTTGTGGTGGAGGAGACCTATCTGCCACTGGGGGAGGGATTCGCCCAGAAGTCCATCATGCGCAACCGCATCGACCGCTTCACGGGTGGAACGATTTACGGGGCCCTCTTCCAGGCCCGCCCGGTCTATCAGGCAAAGAAGGAGGCTTCTCTTACGCTGCGCTTCCGTATTCTCGGGGCAAAGCCTGAGGAGGCGGGGCTCGCGCTCTTTCTCCTGAAGGATCTCTGGCAGGGGGATCTCTCCATAGGCGGCGAGGCAGGCGTGGGACGCGGGCGTCTTGCGGGGCGCTCGGCGCGGATTTCCTATGACGGAGAGGTCTATGAGCTCGATGAAAACGGCACCGTCACGAAGGGCGATGCAGCTCGGCTGGAGGCCTATGCCGAGGCCTGGTATACGCGGAAGGAGGAAGCGTGATGAGCGCATACAAGCCGCTGGAAATCAAAGAGGATCTCCATAGCACGGTCACGGGGGTAGAGGCAGAGGTATCGATGGAATCGCTGGAGAGTCTCTGCCGGGAGGAGAAGCTTTCCGGGCAGAGCACCGCTGTCGTCTGGGCAATGCAGACGGTCTCCTTCGGCCTGTGGGACGGTACACATCTCACGCTGGAAAGGGAAGATATCCTTCCCGAGGATATGGAGAAAATACGCATCTTCAATGAAGATGAGGAACTCCTGCTGATTCGCGAGGAGGAGGGCTTCCGGGGACGCCATATCCTCGATGAAGCGGGAAAGGGAACATATGCGGTCGATAGTGCATCGCCCCTTTGGGGGGAGCGCGTGGAGGCAGAGGGGCTCCCGGAGGGCTTTGTCTGCCTCCAGGATGCAGCGCGGGGTATCACCCTTCGCCTGCCCTATGAAGGTCCGGGAAAGCGTCTCCTGCTTGTGACGCGCAGCTATATCCGAAGCGATGCAAAGACCGGCCTCTCCGGCTATGGCGATGTCCGCTACCTTCGCATCGTGGCAAAGGAGGAAAGAGAATGAGCATCCTGAATGAAACAGCAGGGGGAAAGCGACTTGCCGAGGTCTACGGCGATGTGGTGAACGTGGTGCCGAGCGTGCGGCCGGCCGCCATTGCGACGGCGCCCTACAACTTTGTCCCGCTGCCCGACGCCGTCCTTCCCTCGCCTCTCGATACGTCGCTGGATCAGGAGAAGGATACCCAAAAGGCGCTTCAGAGCTACCTGGAAAACAAGAAGGCGACGCTTTCGGGCAGGATTGCGCTGGAAATCGAGGCGCTGACTCCCGTGTTTGTCGGCGCAAGCGAGGAGGTTCGTGATTTCTTTGCCTATGGGGACAAGCGGGTCATTCCGGGCTCGACCCTCCGGGGCATGGTGAAGAATCTCTACAAGATGATCACCTGCGGCGTGTGGCGGGACGGCGAGGATGCAGAGGATCGCCACCTCTGCTACCGCTGCATTATGGCACCGGGGGAGTCGAATCCGCTAAAGAAGCTCAACACGCATTACAACAAGATCATGGTGTCGAAAAGCACGGACCCGGAGCGGAAAAAGGGAATCTCAAAGACACGCCCCGCCTTCCTCGTCTATCGCGACGGCGAATGGTATCTCTATCCGCTGACCCTCACAAAGGCAAAGTCAATCCCCCTGTGGGAGTATCAGGAAAAATATGGAATCGAGCGTCCCTTCCTCGAAAATTCCCGGATAATCTGGGGACAGGAAGGGGGGCATACGGGGCCTACAGCCTATATCCAAGTGGGAATCAAGGATAATAAATGGCATGCCTACGATGCGGTGGAGCTGGAAACAGCAGATGAGGGAATCCGTAGAAAATGGGGCAAGCAGTATTACCGCCGCTTCCAGATAGACGACATCGACCGCAGCCAGCCCGGAGGGATCCCTGTCCCGGAGCACATCATCACGGAGTACGATGAGGACCGCAAGCGGGCCGGTGTGGATCTTTTGAAGGAGCTGAGGGTCCAGGCGGGAGAAATGAAGCGAGAGGACAACTATATCATTCCTCCAAAGACCCAGGAGGCGCCGAAGCAGGTGGAGGGCCTCCCAGCCTATGATGGCATTGTGCCCTGCAGCTACACGATGAATGAGGCGGGGGAGATCACGTCCATCGGCCACGGCGAGGCCTATCGCATTCCCTACGAGAAGACCATATTTGATGCCCTAGGTGGAGAGGTCAAAAGCGATACCATCGACTTTACGGATGCAGTATTCGGGCGCAGTGCGACCCGGGAGGATCCAAGGGAGTGGGCCTCGCGCCTTTCCTTTGAGGATGCGCCTGCTGAAAAGGGAGCAAAGGCCCTGCCTGCCTCCAAAACGCGTTTCCTGATGGAGCCGAATCCCACATCCTTTCAGCTCTATTTGGAGCAGGACGATCCGAAGGGGCTCATTCACTGGGATAGAAGCAGGACACGCCTCCGGGGCTACAAGCTGTACTGGCATAAGCGTCAGGAGAACTCCTGGGTCATCACGGAAAAGGAGCAGGAGCTTGAAAAAGGGGACGGCCCTGCCAAAAGCAAGGAAATCGCCCCGCTGAAGGAAGGAACCCGCTTCGCTGGGTGCATTCATTTCCGTGATCTCACAGAGGAGGAGCTCGGTGCCCTTTGCAAGGTGTTCGAGCTGGCGGAAAACGGTGAGGAGATTGCCTATAAGATCGGCATGGGCAAATCCATCGGGCTCGGCAGTATCCGCATTCGCCCGACCCTCTATCTGGAGGACGGAAGCCGCTATAAAAAGCTCTTTGACAAATCGGGCTGGCACGTCTCTACGAAGGAGCAGAGCACTGTCCCCTATGTGGAGGCGTTCGAGACGTATGTCAGAAAGGCGCGGGGCGGGAAGGTCGTGCAGAGCTACGAGGCAACACTGGAGGCCCTGCGTCAGATGCTCGACTTCCGCACGACGAAGAACAAGCACTGGAATAGCGCCACGGCAGGCATGGCAGGCCCCAGCAGCGATGAGGAACGCAGCTATATCCCTGAGGATCAGCAGGATAAGCGCTTCGCAAACCGCAATATCCTGCCCACCGCAGCAGAGGTGCGCGAGCTCGTCCGCAGCGGCGACGCAAAATAGAAGACGCAAACCAGCTAATGAAAAACGCCGGAGCGGCGCGACCGCTTCGGCTTTTTCCATGGGGTGAAGCTCAGGGGGGGAGACCATCCCAGAGTATCGTGAGGAGGTTGTGGTCCGCCTTTGTGCGAAAGACTTTATCGCGAAAGCTGCGGGAAAAATAAAAAAGAAGGAAAAAAGGTATTGACAAGCAACGTGCTTTCCTGTAATATAATGCAAGTCGCCGCAAGACAGCGGGCACACAAAACTCGAGAGCAAAAAATCCTAGCGGATACAAAAAAGTTCTTGACAAAGTGTGAAAGACAAGATATACTAAATAAGCTACTCGAAAGAGCGGCGAACAAATTCAAGTTGTTCTTTGAAAACTAAACAATGCAGA
>CAMCRT010000054.1 GCA_945877355.1 uncultured Mitsuokella sp.
ACAGGATATTTCAAGGTCTAAAATTTTTCACCGAGAAAAGCTTGACACATACGGATGTGCCTCAAGTATTGACAAGTACCTTTGTATTTTGCTATACTGAGACTGCGCTAAATGACACAAGCGTCTATGATGCAATAAGGGAAGCCCCCTCCAAGAAAGGCCAATTACTTGGAGGGGGCTTCTACTCTTATTTGCGACCGAGTCCGTCGAGGCTAGTTGCTATGAGATCTTCCGATCTAACCATTTGCAGATGTAGTACGCTACTACACTTGCCATAACCGAAAGAAAAAATGACACAAATAGGTCTATGATACTCACCTCCAATCTGTTGCGCGATTGGGAGGAATAGCAACATCCCTATTATACCGATGGACTTATTTCAGCGCAAGAGCTTTGCACAAGAGAAGAAGGAGGAGCCTCTGATGGAGAAGCAGCGGACGAGTCAGATCAAGGGGACGGGGAGCATTTCGGTGCCGCCGGATTTTGTGACGATCCGGCTCCGGCTTTTCGCGATGAATCCGGACTATGCCAGCATGGCGACCATCGATGCCCAGCAGGCGGATATGCTGGCGGAGGCGGTGGAGGAGGCGGGCTTTTCTTCCTCGGATTTGAAGACGGAAGCGTACTCCATCCAGGCGAAGTACGAGGATGAGGCCCTCCGGGAGGATGGGCGAAAGGTGGAGCGGCGCGTCCTCTCCGGCTATCGGTGCAATCGCACGATGAGCCTTTCCTTTGACCTGGATCTATCCCGCCTCGGCCGGGTTATGGAGGCAATCGGCTCGAGCCTCGCAAAGCCGGAGATAAGGATCGCCTTTTCCGTGAAGGACGAGGATGGGCTCAAGGACAGGGTGCTGGCGGCTGCCGCAAAGGATGCCAGGCGCAAGGCGACCGTCCTCGCGAAGGCCATGGGGGTGGAGCTGGGCGACCTCCTGCGGGTGGTCTACGATTGGGACGAGTTTCAGATACGTCATTCCCTTGACATGGACTATATGGCCTATGACAGCCCAAAGGCGGCCTCCATCTTCGAGAGCTCCCTTCATCCGGGGAATGTGGAAAGCGAGGACACGGCCAGCTTTATCTGGGAAATCCGCTAAGGGGGCGCAGAAATGGTCTCTTTGAAATTTTCCATCGGCAGCCTCATGACGGGCTACAAGACGGTGGAGTTTGCCTTTTCGGAAAATGAGGTACGCTACCGGATTGTGCGCAGCGGCCTTCTGGACTTGAAGGTAAATCTCTCCGGTAGCCGGGCCCTCCCTGCGAGCTGGCTGGCCACATGGAAGACCTTTCGCTTCGAGGAGGGGGATTGGGAGACTGCGGCCCCATACCTTTTCCCTGCTCGATGGGTTTTCCATCTTTGATGGGGGCGAGGCGATTACCGACAGCATCGAGCGTCCGCGAATCCAGCTTTTTATTCAGCACCATAAGGGAAGGGCGAGAGGATGCGCCCTATCCCGTCGAGCGGACGAAGCATATCCTCGGCCTCGCCCATAGGCATGACGAATGAAAAAGGCCTCGCCGGATTTGGCGAGGCTTTTTGAATGGGCAGGACGGAAAGCGGCAGGCGCTTAGAGAATGGAGAGCAGGTAGTCCACGTGCTCCTTGGTGGTGGCCCAGCTGGTGGCGATGCGCATGATGGTCTTGTCGCCCTGCTTTTCCCAGAAGCCCAGGATGACGTGCTGCTCCAGGCGCTCGATTTCCTTATCTGTGAGCAGGAGGAAAATCTGGTTTGTGGGGGCGTCGAGGGCGAGGGTGTAGCCCTTTTCCCGGAGGGCGGCACGGATGCGGTTGGCGGCGTCGATGCCGTTTCGGCCCAGCTCCTCATAGAGGCCGTCCGTGAAGAGGGTGCTGAACTGAAGGGCCGTCGCCCGGCCCTTGGCGAGGAGCGCGCCGTGCTGCTTGACGATGGTGAAGAAGTGGGGGACGGTGCCCTTCTTTGGGAAGACGACGGCCTCCCCCAGGAGGGCGCCGCACTTCGTTCCGCCGATGTAGAAGACATCCGTGAGGCGGGCGAGATCCTTTAGGGTCACGTCGTTTTCGTCTGCGGCGAGGGCGTAGGCCAGGCGGGCGCCGTCCACGAAGAGGGGGATGCCGCCTTTGTGGGCGATCTCCGATAGCTCCGTGAGCTCCGCGAGGCTGTAGAGGGTGCCGTACTCCGTGGGCTGGGAGATATAGAGGAGGCCCGGCTTTACCATGTGGTCCCGGTTCTCGTCCGCCTGGTAGCCGGCAAGGAGCGCTTGGACATCGGCGGCGGCGAGCTTGCCGTTCGTGCCGGGGATCTGGAGCACCTTGTGGCCGCCGAACTCGATGGCCCCCGCCTCGTGGAGGCTGATGTGGCCCGTGTCGGCGGCGATGACCCCCTCGTAGGGCTTTAGCATGGCATCGATGACCGTCGCATTCGTCTGGGTGCCGCCGATAAGGAAGTGGATCTCCGCGTCAGGCACGCCGATGGCCTCCCGGATGCGATTCCGCGCGTCCTCGGAAAACTCGTCGGTGCCGTAGCCTGCGGTCTGCACCATATTCGTCTCGGCGAGCCGCTCGAGAATCCGCGGGTGGGCCCCCTCCAGATAGTCGGAGGCAAAGGATATGCGAGAGTCGTGCGTCATGGAAAAAGATCCTTTCTATCTGTAACGTTGTAACGAAAAAATCCTACTCCCAAGACACATTTTTGTCAAGATAGAAGGATTCCTGTGGATTTAGTCCTCTGAATTTGTTGGATTCGTTGGCGTAGCCTCCGCGAGGACGCTGTGCTCCTCGCCATTTTGCTTGTACTTCAGCACCGTGTCGAGGTTCACATTCTCCATGGCGTGAAAGATATTGCCGGGGACCTGGGGGTTCTTTTTCGCGAGGGCGGCGATGAGGTGCTTGACCTCCAGGCGCTTTGAGTCCGTCGTGCCGTCCGTGTGGCAGGTGGAGCAGGTCTCTGTGAACTTGCAGGCGCACTGGAGAAAGGCGAGGCCATTGTAGTCGCGCCAGCTCTTGATGTCCTCCTCGTGGATGCGGTAGAGGGGGCGGATGAGCTCCATGCCGGGGCAGCTCGTGCTACGGACCCGCGGCATCATGGTGCGGATGGCGCCGGAGTAGAGCATGCTCATGAGATTCGTCTCGATGACATCGTCGAAGTGGTGGCCGAGGGCGATCTTGTTGCAGCCCAGCTCCCGGGCCTTGCGGTAGAGATAGCCCCGGCGCATCTTCGCGCAGAGATAGCAGGGATTCTCCTTCACCTCAAAGACGGACTCGAAGATATTCGTGGAGAAAAACGTCAGGGGCACGCCCAGGAGCCGCGCGTTCTCCTCCAGGATACGGCGGTTCATCTCGTTGTAGCCCGGATCCATGCATAGGAAGACCAGCTCAAAGGGGAACTTGTTGTGGCGCTTCAGCTCCTGGAAGAGCTTCGCCATGAGCATGGAATCCTTGCCGCCGGAGATGCAGACGGCGATCTTGTCCCCGGGACGCACCAGGTCGTAGTCACAGATGGTCTCCACGAACCGCCCCCAGATTTTCCGCTTGTACTTTTTCCGAAGCGTCCCCTCGATCTGCTTGCGCCGGGTGTCGTCCTGTGCCGCCGCGTCCGCCTCCCGCTGGATTTTTCGCTGGAGCCACAGGGAGTAGCCCCCAGAGAGCGACACGGCCTGGTATCCCTGAGCCTGCAGGTTCGCCGCAAGCCCCAGGCTGATTTGCCCCCACATGCAGATGAGCACGATGAGCCGATCCTCCGGCAGGTCGCACTCCCCCTGCTGGAGCTCCAGGGGATTGAGGTTCACCGCCCCCGGAAGGGATCCCAGCCCAAAGGCCGCCGAATCCCGGATATCCACCAGATAGCAGTCCCCCGCCCGCTCCAGCTCCTCCACCGAAATCTCCCGCTTCTCCAACGCCTGCAGCTCCCTTCCTGCTAAAACTATAGTATATGAGTCGAATCCTACCATTTCAGAAGTTTTCCTGTCAAGCTCGTAGAACATTTCGAGAAACTACTTTCTTTTTAGGAACAAATGTATTATAATAGAACCAAATAGGAACGAGTCTTTATGAGGCAGATAAGATTCCACCGGGAGGTGACTGGATTGGCTAGGCGGAAGCTTAATTTGACGAATGACCTGGTGTTCAAGTATATCTTCGGGCACGAGGAGCGGAAATTTATCACGCTGGAATTCATCAATGACATGACAGAGCGGACAGGCTCCGATGCCTTCAAGGATTTGGTGTTTCGCAATGTGGAGCTGAGCCCGCAGAAGCAGACGGAGAAGCTGGGGCGGCTTGATATATTTGCCCAGATGAACGACGGCACCCGGACAAATATCGAGATGCAGGTGTTCAACTATCTCTTTATGGAAAAGCGATCGCTTTTCTACTGGGCGCAGATGTATCTGCACTTCGACCCTCTGCAGGCAGGGCAGGGGTACAATGAGCTGAAGAACGCCATCGCCATCAATATCCTGCGTCATGCCACCCTGCCCCAGGAGGACATCCACGCCATGTACGGGCTCTACAACCCAAAGAACATGCACCGACTGACGGACGACTTGGAGCTGCATTTTCTGGAGCTGGAGAAGGTCAAGAAAAAGAGCATCCGCGAGATGAGCCGGGTGGAGCGGTGGTGCGCGATACTGCTCGATAATTTAAGTGACGAGGAAAAGGAGGAGCTGGCTATGGAAAATCTTGCCTACCGCGGCGTCTTCGAGGCCGCTGACCAATTTGCGCAGACGGATAAGGACTACCAGGCATACCTGGCCCGGGAGTCGGCTATCCTCGACTATAATACAAATTTTGTCGCAGGGCAAAAGCTTGCGAGGGAACAGGGAATGCAAGATGGTCGCAAGGAAGGAATGCAGGAGGGCACAAAGCATGGAGAAGAACGGCTTGCCAATTTGCTTCAGCAACTTCAGAAAGCTGGGCGTATGCAGGATGCTTCTGCTGCGATTACGGATCCAAAGCGGCGCGAAGAGCTTTATCAGGAATTTTCGATTTCTTAAGCGGTTTAGATAATGCGATACAATGAAATGCTCCCTATTTTCAAGAAATATCTTGCACGGGGGGGCGAATGTGCTACACTGGTAGACAGAATTCATTTGTTTTTCATTCAGGAGGAATTGTCATGGAAAACGAAGCAAAATTTGTCTGCCCCGCTTGCCAGTCGGACAATATCCAGAGCTTTGAAGTCGCTTTCAAGAATGGCATCTCGACGACTTCGACAACGACCACAGGCATAGGCGTTGCAAAAGGTCTTGGCGTCGGCATGGCGAAGAGCACCTCGACCAATATGAATGCGATGGCAGAGGAAACAGCACCACCGGCAAAATATGGCTATGTCAAACGCTTTATCCTTGTCTGGCTGATTTCCTATGTCACTGTCGGATTGCTGCTTTCTCAGATATCGGACACACTGGGAGGTATTGTAGCCTTTGCCATTCCTGCATTTGATGCTTACCGTCGGTACAAATGGAATCGCGATGAATACCCGAAACTCATGGAAACCTGGAGCCACGCATATATCTGTCTGCGATGCGGCAACAAGTTTACACTGTAAAATCTATCCGATTTAAACGTCTGCAAATGATGCAGGCGTTTTTTCATGAAGAAATGCTTTCCTTTTTTGAAACAAGTGTATTATAATAGAACCAAATTCGATCCCTTGCAGGCAGGGCAGGGCTACAATGAGCTGAAGAACGCCATCGCCATCAATATCCTGCGTCATGCCACCCTGCCCCAGGAGGACATTCACGCGATGTACGGGCTCTACAACCCAAAGAACATGCACCGGTTGACGGACGATATCGAGCTGCATTTTCTGGAGCTTGAGAAGGTCAAGAAAAAGAGTATTCGCGAGATGAGCCGGGTGGAGCGGTGGTGTGCGATATTGCTCGATAACTTAAGTGACGAGGAGAAGGAGGAGCTGGCTATGGAGAATCTTGCCTATCGCGGCGTCTTCGAGGCCGCTGACCAATTTGCGCAGACAGATAAGGACTACCAGGCATACCTAGCCAGAGAGTCGGCAATTCTTGACTACAATACGAACGTCCTCGCAGGAAATCGTCTGGCAAAAGAGGAAGGTATCAAAGAGGGGAAAAAAGAAGGGAAAAAGGAAGGAGCGGAGCAGCTTGCCAGCTTGCTTCTGCAGCTCCAGAAGGCAGGGCGCACGGCAGATGCGACAGCTGCCCTTACGGATCCGAAGCGGCGCGAGGAGCTTTATCAGGAATTTTCGATTTCTTGAGCAAGAAACGGCACGCCCCGCTGTCCGCTGCATGGACAGCAGAGCCGCCCTTGCAGGGAAATAGCTGATCAGCGGGCTTCTTGCGGCCTGATTTTTAGGGCTTCCTACGAAAAAAGCACAAGCGGAGAGATGAGCTTCCGCTTGTGCATTTTTCAGCCCAGGGCCGTATCGAGGGCCATCATGAGGGTGAAGCCGAAGGAGAAGGCTACGACGCCCACGTTGGAGTGCTCGCCGGAGCTCATCTCGGGGATGAGCTCCTCCACCACCACGTAGAGCATGGCGCCGGCGGCGAAGGCTAGGAAGTAGGGGAGAAGCGGCAGGATGACTGCGGCGAAGGCGATGGTCAGCGCGCCACCGATGGGTTCCACGACGCCGGAGAGGATGCCCATGAGGCAGGCCTTGTGGCGGTTCATGCCGTTCGTAGCCAGGGGCATGGAGATGATGGCGCCCTCCGGGAAATTCTGGATGGCGATGCCAAGGGACAGGGCGAAGGCGGCTCCCATGGTGATGTCGGAGGCGCCTGTCATCCAGCCGGCCAGCACCACGCCCACGGCCATGCCCTCCGGGATATTGTGGAGCGTCACCGCCAGCACCAGCATGGTGTTCTTCGAGAGCTTCTGCAGCATGTTTTCCGGCCCCTCCGCCTTCTTCGCGTGGAGGTGGAGGTGGGGGATGATGTGGTCGAGGGCCAGGAGAAATAGGGTGCCGGCCCAGAAGCCGAGGATGGCGGGAAGGCTCATGGCAAAGCCAGAGCCCCCCGTCTCCTCCATGGCGGGGATGAGGAGGCTCCAGATGGAGGCCGCCACCATGATGCCTGACGCAAAGCCCGTCAGGCCCTTTTGGACTTTTGGCGGGAGCTCTCCCCGGAGGAAATAGACACAGGCCGCGCCGAGGCTTGTGCCGAGAAAGGGGATGAGGAGCCCTTGCAATACTTCCATAGACAAGATAAAAACCTCCTTCATTGGAATCCGTTCCTGCCAGCAGCAGGACTCCCTCCGACGCGCTACGCGCGCCACCTCCCTCTGGAGGGAGGCATTCGCTCGCCCGTCCCCGCATGGGATGTCCTGCAGCATATTGCGCCGACTCATTCCATTGCCAAGCGGATGAGTCTTGCCTCGTCCCCCTCTTGAGGGGGATGGGCCGTCAGGGCCAGGGGGAGTCTACGAGGAAGATGTTTTTCACAGGCTGTTGGACGAGTGGGAAGCTGATACGGTCACTAACTTTCAAAATTTTCCTCATTATATAGAATTTGGCGGGTCTGTGCAAGGATAGAGGTCACAATTTACGCGTTTCTCCCTTGTGGGAAAGGGCCGGCTATGCTATATTTCAAATAGATAGAATGCGGAGAAAGGCTCCGCCCATGATGGAGGAATCATTTTGGAAGACCTGCCAACCATCCAGCAGCTCGACTGCTTTGTCCACTACGGCCACGCCGGCAATTTCACGACGGCGGCCCGGGAGGTCAGCATCACCCAGTCCGCCTTCAGCACCCAGATCAAAAAGCTGGAGCAGACCCTGGGCGTCACGCTCATCCACCGCTCGAAGCGGGGCAGCGAGCTCACGCCGGCGGGGGAGCGGTTCTTGCCGAAGGCGAAGGCCTGGCTGGAGGAGATGCGTTCGTTCATCTACGAGCTCCGCATGGAGGAGGGGAAGGGCGCTCTCGAGCTCAATGTGGGCATCCTCCGGATGCTGGGGGATGTGCAGATGAACGCCCACATCGCCCACTTCGAGCGGGAAAACGACAGGATCCGCTTCAATGTCTTCGACCTGGAGGAGGACCAGCTGGAGGCGGCGCTTCTCGACGGGCGCATCGATGTGGCCTCCACCTACCTGCCCCCTGAGGGCGAGCACAACCCCTTCGAGGGCTTCGAGCTGAAGCATTTCTGCTGGGACACCATGGTCTTCTACGGGCCGCTACTTTCCCTGCCGGAGACGCCGCTCTCCCGCGCGGAGCTTGCCGCCTTTCCCATGGTCCACTACGCCCGGCAGGGCTACATGCACGCCCTCATGGAGGAGTACCTCGCAGGCGTTGCGGTAAAGGGGAGCGGGGCCCATCTATCCACCCCCTACGCCATGATGATGTACTGCGAGGAAAATATGGCAGGGGCGCTGCTGCCGGAGCGGCTGCTGCGGGCCATGGGGCGGGAGCAGGGCTGGGCGCCTCTTAAGGAGCCCCTCCAGTGCGACGCCTGCCTCATTTATCGAAAAAAAAATCCAAAAAAGAACGCCATCCGCGTCTATGTTTCCCACGTTTTGCAATCCTTTCAGGACAAGGGAAAGAAAAGAGCGGGGAAGCGCGACTGACTCATGGGTGTTATCGTTTTTCGCGATAATACCTATCTTTTTTTTCGGCTATACAATTTTGGCAGCTGCTCCTATAATCAAGAACCATAAATGTTCCATCTCTTATCAGAAGAAAGGACTGTATCAGCTTTATGGCAGCACGTGAAAAGCTCTGGACAAAGGGCTTCCTGCTCGACACCCTCATCAACTTCCTCATCTACATCATCTACTACATGCTCATGGTCATCATCGCATCGGAGGCCATCCACTCCCTCAATGCGTCCATGAGCGAGGCGGGCCTCGCCTCCGGCATCTTCATCCTGGGCACGCTTCTCGCCCGCGTCTTCGCCGGACGCTCCATCGAGCTCTACGGCCGGAAGAAAATGCTCTACTTCGGCATCCTTTTCTACCTGGCTACCACGGGGATGTACTTCCTCATCCATTCGTTGCCCATGCTCTTCCTGGTCCGTGCGTTGAACGGCATCGGCTACGGCATCGCCTCCACGGCCACCAGCACCATCGTCTCTACGATGATTCCCGCCACCCGCCGGGGCGAGGGCGTCAACTACTATGCCCTTTCCATGAGCCTCGCCGCTGCCATCGGCCCCTTCATCGGCATGAAGCTCCAGCAGCTTGTGCCCTTTAATGACATCATCCTCTTCTCCCTCGCCATGGTGGCCGTCTGCTTCGTGGCCGTCGCCTTCATGCACGTCCAGGAGTTCGAGCTCACGGAGGAGCATCGCCGGGAGCTCTCCGAGTGGCACCTGGCGAACTTCCTCGAGCCGAAGGTCGCAGCCATCTCCATCGTCGCCTTCTTCGTGGCGGTGGCCTACTCCAGCGTCCTCACGTTCCTCGCGTCCTATGCTGAGTCTCTGAACCTCATGACAGCGGGCACCCTCTTCTTCGTGGTCTACGCCCTCGTCATCACCCTTGCCCGCCCGGTGGCTGGCGTCCTGTTTGACCGGAAGGGCGAGGACTTCGTCATGTACCCGACCTACGCCTGCCTTGCCCTCGGCCTCGCCATCCTCGCCATTACCACCCAGAGCTGGATGATGCTCCTGGCTGGCGTTTTCGTCGGCCTCGGCTATGGCACCTTCATGTCGAACGGCCAGGCCATCTGCATCCACCTGGTGAAGGAAGTCCGCATCGGCGTCGCCGTCTCCACCTACTTCGTGGCCCTGGATCTCGGCCTCGGCGTCGGCCCCTACGTCCTCGGCGCCCTGAAGGAAAGCCTCGGCTTCTCCGGCATCTACTTCGTCGCCGGTGCCACGGCCGTCTTCTGCGCCGCCCTCTACTATCTCCTCTACGCCGCCCGCCGGGATGCCCGGGCAAAGGCCGCCGCTGCTGCAGCGGAGGGCGAGACCCTCGTGCAGGAGCAGGAGGAAGAATTTGCCTGAGCCAAAAGCCACTCCAATCTCTTGGCTGTTTGATAAATTTCTTGGAAAACGGGTCTTATTTCCCCGTTTTCCAATTTTTTTTTAGATTTCGTTGCAGGAGTGACCATTCTGGTATTGAAAAATCCTGGTCGGTATAGTATGATTATCCCATGAAAGCAATTTCATTTGCAAAGCAGAAATCTGACAGAAGCGGGCTGTTTGTCCCGCTTTTTGGTATTGAAGGCCCGAGGATCGGATCTGAAGCGCGTAGCGATACGCTGGGTTAGCAGAAGGGCGGCGTACGGCGTCCAAGGCATGGGCGTCTGTGCGTATAGCTTGCTATTTCATAAGGATGTACATGGATGTAAGGGATTGGATTTGGCAGAGGCGTAGGATACCTCTGCGGAAGTGCAAAAGCTTGGGAGGAGAAGAATGTCGAACAAACTTTACGCTCTTGTGGGACCACATGGCGCAGGCAAGGCGAGCATCATCGAGCAGCTCGTCGGCATGGGGATGCACTACATCCCCCACTACACCACCTACAAGTTCCACAAGGGGGATAAATACAGGGACCTCTGCCGCCCCGTCTCCCGGGAGGATTTCCCCCGGGAAAATCTTCTGGTGCGCTTCACTCACAAGGGGGGCTATTTCGGCCTCAAAAAGCCGGATATCCTGGAGGCCCTCAATAACCACGAGGTGAGCGTCACCATCCTGGAGCAAAACGGCATCCGCCAGCTCCACAACTTCCTCCACGAGAGCCTCGTGACCATCTACCTCATGGTGGACTACATGACCATCGTGGAGCGCCTCGTGAAGCTGGGATACAAGAATCAGGAGATGCGCTACCACCTCCAGTATGCGGACAACAACAACGAGTTCGACGCCTGGAAGATCTGCGACCACGTGGTAAAGAACACCGGCGACATCGACACCGCCATGCGCCAGATCCTCGCCATCATGGGTCTCGACCAGCCTCTCCCGCCGGAGGAGCTCAAAAAACGGCTCGGCTGAAATTCCATCGATATGCAAAGTCCCGCAGGGCCAAATTTATGACTCTGCGGGGCTTTTTTGCGCGCTCTATCCGTGTAGGCAGCGCCTCTTCCTCGCCTGCGGGTGGTGGTGCTCGATGCGCTTTGCGGTGCTGTGCGTTTCGAGAAGCAGCGGACAAGATACTCTATAAAACATATTGACAAAATATGCATTGTAGAGTATCCTAGGGACGAAATCAAATCAAAGAAGGTGTTTTTATGAACATTCCATTTTTCACGGATTATCTCATGGTGAGCAGCGCAGCGACCATCGTCTGGATTGCCATTTTCCTCGCGCTTCTCATCGGGATCTACGCCCTGCAGAAGAAGGGCACGTCCTTTGCCAAGCTCGTCATGGCGGGCACGGTCCTCGGTGCGCTCTTAGGGCTAGCCATGCAGATCGCAGCCGGCTTCCCGGAAAAGCCGATGGACGTGGTCTTCATCAAGGAGGCGACGAAGTGGTACTCCCTCGTCGGCGGCGGCTTTATCGACCTCATCCGCATGCTCGTCGTGCCGCTGGTCTTTGTCTCCATCGTCACGGTCGTCTTCCGCATGTCGGAGGACGCCGACATCAAGAAGCTCGTCTCGCTGACGGTCGTCGTCTCTCTCGGCATGGTCTCCATCGCGGCCATCGTCGGCCTCACCCTCGGCAGCGTCTTCGGCCTGGGCCTCGATGCCGGCACCGTGGAGGGCGCCTCGAAGATGCGCGAGGTCAAGCCGATGGT
This sequence comes from uncultured Mitsuokella sp., assembly GCA_945877355.1. Classification (GTDB taxonomy): domain Bacteria; phylum Bacillota; class Negativicutes; order Selenomonadales; family Selenomonadaceae; genus AWVT01. The sequence goes on from CAMCRT010000054.1 coordinate 11,618, forward strand.
GGACACATTCCGGGCGCTCATCCCGAACAACCCGGTCAAGGCGATGGCGGATACGTCGGTCATCTCCGTCGTCATCTTCGCCTTCATCTTCGCGGCCATCGCCCGCACCATCCGCCAGCAGACGGAGGAGAAGCTCGAGATCACGAAGCGCTTCTTCGAGGAGCTCCATAAGATCGTCTTCTGGATGGCGGACTTCATCATCGGCCTTATGCCCTATGGCATCGTCGCACTCCTCGCTTCGACGCTCGCGCAGCGCGGCTTCCCTGCCATCATAGACATGGGCCTCTTCATCGTCCTCCTCTATGCAGGCCTTGCCATCATGTTCATCGCCCAGTCCATCCTCCTCACGGCAAACGGCATCAGCCCCGTCCCCTATTTCAAAAAGGCGACGGCGCCCCTCGCCCTTGCCTTCACATCCCGCTCCTCCATGGGCGTCCTGCCACTGACGATCGAGACCCTCGTCAAGCGCCTCGGCGTCTCTGAGCAGACGGCGAACACGGTGGGCTCCTGGTCGACAACAGCCGGCATGCAGGGCTGCGCCGGCGTCTTCCCGGCCCTGGTCGTCGTCTATATCGCGAACATCGCCGGCATCGATATGGACATAACGTTTTACATCATGAGCGTCATCGTCATCGCCATCGGCTCCATCGGCATCGCCGGCGTCCCCGGCACCGCGACGATGGCCGCCTCCGTCTCCCTCTCGGGCACAGGCCTCGGCGCCTGGTTCGTCGCCATCAGCCCGATTCTCGCCATCGACCCCATCATCGACATGGGCCGCACGATGCTAAACGTCTCCGGCGCCATGACGAACGCCATCGTCGTCGATAAATTGCTTGGGACCTTCCAGCAGGACGAGTACAACGCATAAACGCAAAAAGGAACCCGCCACAACGCAAACGTGGCGGGTTCCTTTTCATGTCGTAGATTCCTTCCTCCATCAGCGCAGGAGGTGCATTTCCCTTGCCTGCTGGTGGAGGCGCTCGATGCGCTTTGCTGTGTCCGGGTGGGTGGAGAAGAGGCTGGCGAGGGCCTTGCCGGTGCCGGAGAAGGGGTTGATGATGTACATGTGGGCCGTGGCGGGCTGGGCCTCGGGCATGGGAGCGCTGTGGGTGGCGTAGTACTCGATTTTCTCCAGGGCGCTTGCGAGATACTCCGGGTTGCCGCATATCTCGGCGCCGTCGTGGTCGGCCTCGTACTCCCGGGAGCGGGAGATGGCCATCTGGATGAGCATGGCGGCGATGGGGGCGAGGATGACCATGGCGAGGGCCGCAATCGGGTTGCTGTTCTCCTCGTTGTCCCGGGAGCCGCCGAAGAAGGCGAGGAACTGGGCGGCGTAGGTGATGACGGTGGCCATCATGGCGGCGATGGTGCCCGTGAGGATGTCCCGGTTCTTCACGTGGGAGAGCTCATGGCCGAGGACGCCGGAGAGCTCATTGTAGTCGAGTACCCGCATGATGCCTGTGGTGACGGCGACGGCGGCGTGATCGGGGCTGCGGCCGGTGGCGAAGGCGTTTGGCACGTCGGTGTCGATGATGCAGACCTTCGGCATGGGAAGGCCGGCGCGATTTGCGAGGCGCTCCACGAGGGCGAAGAGCTCGGGGGCGTCCTGACGGCTGATTTCCCGGGCACCGGAGGTCTTCAGGACGATGGAGTCACTGAACCAGTAGGTGAAGAGGTCCATACCGAGGGAGAAGAGGAGCATGAGGAGAAGCCCCGCCTTCCCACCGACGAGACCGCCGATGAACATCATGATGGCTGCGAGCAGCACCATGAGCATGACTGTTTTGAGGTTATTCATTTTGATTCCTCCTAAGATAATGGATTTTTAGTTTGTTTTGCTTGCTTGTGCTTGCTTTTTGTGGCGCCTCTCGATGTAGAGGCCCAGGGCGATGAGCACCACGGTGACGAGGATCTTGAAGGGGAGGGCGTAGGGCTCGAAGTGGGCGCCTACGGCTCCGTCCTCTGTCATGAGGGTGGCGCCCGTCCAGGCGAGGATGCCGGCGCCGGCGTAGACGAGGGCGGGGACCTTCAGCAGGATCATGAGGAAGATCTGGGCGCCGAAGAGGACGATGGGGATGGAGACCAGGAGGCCCAGGATGATGAGGCTCCACTTGCCGTCGGGGACGGTGTTCGCCACACCGGCCAGCGACAGGATGTTGTCGATGCTCATGATGAAGTCCGCCACGAGGATGGTGCGGACGGCCGCGCCGAAGGTGGTGGGGGACTCGCCCTCCTTCGTCTCGCCCTTTTTCTCCGTCATGAGATGCAGGGCGATGTAGAGGAGGAGCGCCCCGCCGATGAACTCCACGTAGGGGAGGGCCAGGAGCCCGGTGGCAAAGAGGGTGCAGGCGATGCGGATGAGGACGGCGCCCAGGCCGCCGATGATGATGACGCGGCCCCGATGGTGCTCGGGCAGGTTCTTCGAGGCGAGCGCGATGAGGATGGCGTTGTCGCCGGAGAGGATGAGATCCAAAAGGATGATGCCGGTGAAGGCCGCGATCCACTCGGGCGAGAAAAGGCCGCTAAAGAATTGTTCCAAAATATTCCCTCCTAAGAATGTATACGAAAAACCCTGCCTAGACTACACCCATGGTAGTCCAGGCAGGGTCTTGCTCACTATGCGTTGGTCACACCGGGAATGCATCCGTATTGACGATGACTGACCATTATGCTACTCCCCCTGCGGAAGTATCTGTAACACAAGTATAGCATACCACCAATTCTTTTGCAATAGGTACTTGCAAAAAAAGAAACGTACGTTACGTGCTCCTCACGCGACCCCGTCTTCGCAAGCGACCGTGCGCTTATCTGCCTAAATACCGGCCTCCGTTCAAAACGCGCTTGCTGACCTGTCCAATCAGCTTTGCTGATTGGCTCACAGGTCGTACGCGAAAACGTCCCAAGATCTGAAAGCGATTGGCTGACGTTGACCGCCCGCTTGAACGGTGAATTCCGGCCGGGGGCAGAACGCGCACTTTCCTCGCTTGCTCCGCTTAAAGGGTCGCTTAGAGGAACACGTCCCTACGGCGATGCTTCGTAGCAGGTCGAAAATCCTTGCATGAAAGGACGTTTCGCATTACAATAGGGAGGAAAAGAACGGACTCAGTGTGCCCGTGGGCTACAAAGGAGTGCTAGTGTATGAAAGATCAGATGAAGATTCTCGTGCCGGTGGATGGGTCAGCGCTTTCGACGAAGGCGGCGGCTTTTGCAGCGGATTTTGCCCGGATGACGAATGGCTCCATGGATTTGCTCTTTGTCTCGGCCTTTGAGCAGGGGACGACGCCCACGGCGGGGCAGGAGCGGTTTATCCCGGTGGAGCAGCTGGTGTCCAGCATGCAGGGGCCGGATCAGGCCTTTGAGGCGGCGAAGAAGGCCATCGGGGAGGATGTCTCCGTCGCCACTCATGCGGTGACGGGGGACCCGGGGGGAGAGATCCTCGCGTTTTCCCGGGAGCATGGCCATGAGCTCATCGTCATGGGCAGCAAGGGGGCTTCCGCGGTGGAGGGCTTCCTCATCGGCAGCGTGAGCCAGAAGATCCTGGAGGCCTCCGACGCCTCCGTCATCATCGTAAAGTAAGAAAAGGGGAAAGGGTACTGTGGAGAGCTGGTTCTACAGCCCGTCCCCCAGCCTTTGGGCAGCGTCCTCGCAGACTCCCCCCGCCCCTTTGGGGCACCCCCCTCGAGCGGGGGGCGAGGCAGACTTGATAGTTTCGCAATGGGATGACATGCCAGTGGATGCTGCTTGGCAGGACGTATGAGCATGCCGTCTCCAGCAATCCATTGCGACCCCCTGAGACCTGCTTGCCTCCCTCTAGAGGGAGGTGGCGCGCCGCAGGCGCGTCGGAGGGAGTCTCGATGCTGGCAGTGGCAAATGACATAAAAAGAGGACTGTGGAATATGCACAGCCTCTTTTCTTGATTTTAGGAGAAAAGGAAAGCTATGTTTATTGCGGGGACGTATGATGTGATTGTCATTGGCGCGGGCCATGCGGGGGTGGAGGCGGCGCTGGCGGCGGCGCGGATGGGGATGCGTACCCTCATGGTGACGCTCTCCATGGACAACATCGCCCTCATGCCCTGCAACCCCTCCGTGGGCGGCCCCGGCAAGGGCCATCTCGTGCGGGAGATCGACGCCCTGGGGGGCGAGATGGGGGTCAATGCGGATAAGACCTGCATCCAGTTCCGTATGCTCAATACCGGCAAGGGCCCTGCCGTCCATGCCCTCCGGGCCCAGGCGGACAAGAAGCTCTACCAGTTCACCATGAAGGAGACCTGCG
>CAMCRT010000055.1 GCA_945877355.1 uncultured Mitsuokella sp.
CGGGGCGCTCTTTCAGGTGGACGGGAGCGGCATCATGTTCCTCCTGAGGCTCTCCCGCACCGATGTCATCGCCCACGAGGCCTTCCGCACCGGCGAAATGGAGCTGGCCTTCTACGAGGAGGCAGGCATCCTCTTCCTCCTCTACCGCATCGACGGCATCTTCAAGGACGGCTGGGGCGACGCCCCCCTCTCCCTCACGACGCTGAAGAAGGAGCATCTGCCCACGGAAAAGAGCATGAAGGATAAGACCATCCACCTCTACCTGGTGGATAGCACCCTGGAGATTCTCCTGGCCCAGCGAGACGTCCCCCTCAGCGACGAGACCCGCGCCCTCCTACGCCGCTACGCCCTCGAGGACGTGGGCGCCCCCGCCACCGAGGCCGAGTTCCGCCAGCGGGTAAATGCAATATGGAGCAAAAAGACCTCCGCCGCCATGCGAGAGAAAGCCACCTGCGTGGAGCACATCCCCCTGGCACTTTCGCCCATCCCGAAAAAGAATTAACAAAAATCCAGCAGCACGGAAATCTTCCCGCGTTGCTGGATTTTTCTTTTGGGGATGCCGAAACAAATCTATTGCGTACCGCTAAAAACCTTGTCTCGCAATATCCCAACGGACTCAGGACAGAAGGAGGACATCCTCCCGCGCCTTTGCCGTGCACTGCAAATCCTCGCTGAAGCCATGAATGCTGAAGATCACATAGAAAAGCCTGCGGTCCCCCCTGTGCCAATCTACAAAGCTGGACTTTTTCTCCAGCTCCACTAGCACATTTCCCCCCACGGCTCCTGCCCAGAATTTGCACTCTCCTAGCACCAGCACGCCAGACTCCTCCGAGAGTCCCACCACGTCGATTTCATGGGAGGAGTCCCACCATCGTCCCACCCGCTCCAGAAGGCAAGGGAGCTTCCTTTCCGCAGAAAGCTCCCACAGCATTTCCTGACAGATTTGCTCATAGACAAAGCTGACCTGCGTGTCGATAAAGTTCTTCTTGAGGCGGTGGAGCACCACATCGAAGTGGCCCATCTCCAAATAGCTGCGATTTGGATAGATGAACTGGAACCAAAACCTTATAAAGTGATCCCGGATCTGATAAAGTCCCCGCTTGCTCTTCTCCGGATTCGCCTCCGTGACAGGCACCTCCTGCGCCAGGAGGTCCAGATCCATGAGCACCTTCAGGTAGCGCGGCAGATTCGTCTGCTTCTGCTGGAGGGTCGTCGCGATTTTCGACAGCTTGTGATTTCCAGCAGCGATGACCCGAAGGATGGAGAAATAGCTGCCGATATCTGACACCTCCTGTTGCAGGAGAAAAGTCGGCTCATCAAACAGGAAGCTTGAGGGGGCGAGGATATTTTCTTCAATCGCCTGCGAAAGATTCGTCCCCTGCGTAAACATCTCGATGTACTTCGGGACGCCTCCCGTGATGCTGTACCGCTTCACCAGCTCCTCTTTGCTAAGGTTTCCTGCAAAGAATTCCGCATAGTGGGCAAAGGGAATGGGCCGCAGATGAAGCTGTGCAGTCCGCCGTCCATAAAGCGGGCTGCTGTGATGGAGCGTCTGGGTGAGCATCATGGAGACAAGGGAGCCGCAGAGAATCACCATGACATTGGCATTCTTTAGTCTCGTATCCCAGATGCGCTGAAACACAGAAAGGAATGCGGGGCTGCTCTTCGCGATATACTGGAACTCATCAAAGACAAGGACAATGCGCCGCTCCCGAGAGGCCGCCGCCAGCTGCTCAAAAATCGGCTCCCAGCGCGCAAAGAGGCTGTCCCGAAGCAAATCATTCTCCAAAAACTCCGCCACCTGCCGCTGGAAGGCCTCCCGGTTCATCGCCTCCGATTCCTCGGTGGCCAAAAAGTAAAGCGAAGGCTTCTCCGCAATAAAGTGCCGGATAAGCTCCGTCTTCCCCACCCGTCGCCGTCCGTACAGGACAACAAGTGAGGACGCCTCCCTCTCATACTCCCGTTGCAGTGCCTGCAGCTCACGCTGCCGATCCACAAACGCCATAAAAGCACCTCCCTTTTATATCTATAAATATTATACTCCAAAATATTATATTTTAAAATATAATATCTGTCTGCAAAACCTGGCGCGTACAGAGTGCCTTCTCTCCCCAAAAACTCACGCTACAAAGTGCTTGACAAAAAAAGTCTGTTTGCTCTATGATAATCACGTGAGTGATTACTCATAATTGAATCCTGTTGGAGCAGGTGCCATACGGCACAATAGAGAATCCGGTGCGGGGATATGTCCCCTAGGCCGGAGCGGTCCCGCCACTGTATGGGGAGCGACGCTGCATAGATGTCACTGGGCGATATGCCTGGGAAGGCGCAGCGAAGCGATGAACCGAGCCAGGAGAACTGCCTGCTTGACAATCACCGTTGCAAGGAAGTCTTGCAGCACCTGCGCGTGACAGGGAGGCGATTCGCATTTTTCGTGTGCGACAACGCCCTTCCGTGTGAAGGGCGTTTTTCTTTGCATATCAAGGGCCGGAAAGACGTAGGACAGCCCCATGCCTTTCTGGCCGCCGGTGCCGGGAGGGAAGGCTTATTGCATATTTCAGATGCCATAGCCTCCCGCACAAATTGGTGGAAAGGAAAGATTCATGCATTCCAGAAAAACACTTTGGCTGCGTGCTCTCACGCTTCTTGTCTTTCTTATCGCAAGCATTCTCTTTTCCATCTGTGTCGGTGCTGTTTCGATTCCTGTCACTGAAATTCCGGAAAAGGCTTCCCTGCTTCTCTCCGGTGAGCTGGACAAGCAGACGATGATTCTCTTCACCATACGGCTGCCGCGGATCCTGTTCGCAGCTGCCGCCGGGGCTGCGCTCGCCCTCGTCGGGCTTCTGATGCAGACGATTTCCCAGAATTACCTTGCCGATCCCTATATCCTCGGCGTCTCCTCCGGGGCAAGCGCGGGGGCTGTGCTCGTCATCGTCAGCGGGATGGCTTCGCTCCTCGGCGGCACGATGACCTACGTAGGCGCCTTCCTCGGCGCAGCTCTTGCGACGGTGCTTGTGGTTCGCTTTGCCGGGGAGTCTGCGAGCCCTGTCCGGCTTATTCTCATGGGGACGGGCATCGCGGCCTTCTTTTCTGCCCTCACGATGCTTTTCGTATATGGGGCAAAGGATGAGGCGCAGGTGCGCAGTGCGATGTTCTGGCTGCTCGGCAGTCTCTCCGGCATCCAGTGGCGTGCACTGCCTCCCGCTGCCCTTGTCCTGCTGCTGCTCCTCCTCTATCTCGTGCTCCGGCGCCATGAGCTCGATATCGCGATGCTCGGTCGGCGCGATGCCCAGAGCCTGGGGCTTTCCCTCGGTGCGCTCCAGCGTGGTGCGGTTCTTCTCTCCTCGCTCTGCGTCGCCGTCCTCGTCGCCCTTTCCGGTCTCATCGGCTTTGTGGGGCTTGTCATCCCTCATATCGCCCGGGCCATCAGCGAGACGCGCCACAGCGTGGCGATCTGGTTCACCGCACTTTTGGGAGCCATCGCGCTCGTCCTCGCAGATGCCCTGTCGCGGACGCTGTTCCGTCCGGAGGAAGTGCCCATCGGCATCCTGACTGCTGTCCTCGGCGCACCTGTATTTCTATGGATCATCAAGCGGTATCGGGGGAATTAAATGGAATTCATTACAAAGGATCTTTCCTATTCCATCGGCGGCGTGCCAATCCTGCAAGATATATCTCTCTCCTTTCGGGAAAATGCGTTCACCACCATACTTGGGCCAAACGGAAGCGGAAAGAGCACGCTCCTTTCCTTCCTCAGCGGCCTGCGGACAAGCGCGGGGCATGTGTTCCTCGAGGGGCGCGACATCGCTGGAATCCCGCGTCTGGAGTATGCACGTCAGGTATCCATGCTCTCCCAAGAGCATGCGAGCCTGCCGGACTTTTCCGTCGCTCATGCCGTCCTCATGGGGCGCTTCCCCTATAAGAAGCCTTACGGCGACTACACAAAGGAAGATGAGCGCATCGCCCATGAAAGCATGGAGGAAGCTGGCATCCCCCATCTGGCAGGGCGCACGCTGAAAAGCCTGTCCGGTGGCGAATTTCAGCGCGTGCGCATCGCAAGGGTTCTCGCCCAGCGCACCCCCATCATGCTCTTTGACGAGCCGACGAACCACCTCGATGTGAAGCACAAGGTCTTTCTCCTCCAGCGCCTCCGCGCGCTCCGCCGCACGACGATATGCGTCCTCCACGACATCTCGCTTGCAGCGCAATACGCCGACGCGGTTGCCATATTAAAGGGCGGCCGCTGCATCGCCTTTGGGAGGACGGCGGACATTCTGGAGGAGGCGCTTTTGGAGAAGGTCTTCGAGGTGCCGTTCCTGCGATTCGAGCGAGATGGAAAAACCTATTGGAACTATTGAAGGGAGTACAAATCTATGCGATTTCACACATCCGCAAAAAAAGGGCTCGTCCTGCTTGCCTCTGCCACGCTTCTTTTCGGAGCCTTTGGCTGTGGCAAGACGGACACAGCCGAAAAGGCCCCAGGCTATCCAGTCGAATGGTCGGAAACGCTCGACGGCGAGACGGTCACACAGAACGTGAGCAAGGCGCCGACCCATGCTGTATCCCTGTCGCAGGCAACCTCTGAAATGCTTCTCCAGCTCGGCCTTGAGGGGAGCATGGTGGGCACGGCGATGAAGGAGGAGCCCATCTATGAGCCACTCGTCGAAGCCTACGATAAGGTTCCCGTTCTCGCTGAGAAGGAGCCATCCTTCGAGACCTTCATGGCGTCAGAGCCGGACTTCGTCACCGGCTGGGGTGTTGACTTCACGAAGCGTGTCATTCCCGCCGAGAAGATCCGTGCGCAGAACGTCCCCATCTTCGTACCTGCCTCCATGGAAAAGACAGATGCCGATCTCGATACGCTCTTCGACGACATGCTGAAGCTGGGTGCAATCTTCCACGTGGAGGACCGGGCCCAGCAGTGGGTGGACGGGCAGAAGAAGGACCTTGCCGCTGTCCAGAAGGAAATCGGCAATCTCCCCCACAAGCGCGTCTTTGTCTATGACTCCTCCGATGGCCAGCCCTTCACCGTCTTCAAGGGCTACACGACGAATATCCTGAAGCTCATTGGTGCCGACAATGTGATGGAAAATGCAGATGTCGACAAGACCTGGGCCACGACAAGCTGGGAGAGTATTGTCGAGGCCGATCCCGACTACATCATCATCACGGAGTACGTTGGCTTCCGCAACGAGGACGACTTCCAGCAGAAGGTCGATGCCTTCAAGAATAATCCGCAGCTGCAAAATATCAGTGCCGTCCGCCAGAACCACTTCGTCCGGGTCCGCCTCTCCGAAATCACGCCGGGTGTCCGCACCGTCACAGCCCTCAAGCGCCTCGCAGAGGAAATCCACGGCATCACGATTCAATAAGCCCACACATTTGATGTTTTACCAACAATCAGAAACTGCGCTCTGCATACTACAAGTGCCACCGTTGTCAAAGAACACGCCCTGCATGAATTTCCATGCAGGGCGTGTTTATTCCCCGCATGACTCCTTGCAACAGCTTCCTTAGCGCAAGCAAAGCAGGATCAACGCCTATACACTCTTGAAATTCTTCCAATTCTGCATACTTCTGGTATAATGGCAATATACAAATGATTTTATCGAAGCTAAGGAGGGACCACATGATAAAAAAACAACGATTCTTCAGTCTCCTGTGCGTTCTGCTGCTCTTTGTCAGTGCGGGCTGTGGAGCTCAGGAGGAAGGATCTGCGCCTGCGGCGAAGGGGGCGGCAGAGGCCTCCTCGGATAAGGATGCGGTCCGGGCTATCCCCCTCACTCTGTCGGATCTCGACGGGAATACCGTCCATGTAAAGCCCGGGGATGGGAAGATTTATGTGCTGAATTTCTGGGCCACCTGGTGCCCGCCCTGCCGGGGCGAGATGCCGGAGCTGGATGAATTTGCCAAGAAGCACAAGAAGGATCTTGCTTTCTACGCCATCAACCTGCAGGAGTCCAAGGGCAAGGTGCAGGGCTTCCTCTCGGACAATGGCTTCTCCATGCCCGTGCTGCTGGACGCGGACGGCAAGGCGGGGAATGCCTACCAGATCCGGGCCATCCCCACCACCATCGTCATTGATGGCAAGGGCAAGGTGGCGGCCCGCCACACGGGGGCCGTCACCCAGGACCAGCTGGAGAGCATCCTGAAGGATGTGAAGTGATGGAGACCGTCTCCCTCGGGGCGGCGTTCCTGGCGGGGCTGCTGTCCTTCGCCTCCCCCTGCGTCCTGCCCATGCTGCCCACGTTCCTTCTGATTCTCACGGTCTCCAGTGATAAAAATGGAAAGGCCCAGCTCCTTTCCAACACCCTCTCGTTTCTCGCGGGCTTCACGGTGGTCTTCCTGTTGATGGGGGCAACGGCCTCCGCCCTGGGGCAGCTGGCCCTGGCGAATTGGGACATGCTGGAAAAGTTCGGGGGCCTGCTCCTCATTTTCCTTGGCATCTTCCTGTCAGGCCTCTGGACACCTGCCGCCCTTATGCGGGAGCACCGTCCCTTTCTCCAGCGGAGGCGGGAGGGACGGCTGGGATCCTTCCTCCTCGGTGCGGCCTTTACCTTTGGCTGGACGCCCTGCACGGGGCCCATCCTCGCCGCCATCCTGCTCTATGCGGGGAGCCAGGCCACCCTCACGGAGGGACTTTTCCTTCTCCTCTCCTACGCCCTGGGCTTTGCCCTGCCCTTCCTGGCCCTCGTGTTCCTCTGGGGCCGCATCGGTCGGCAGGTGGCGCGTATCTATCCCTATTTGCCTGTCATCCAAAAGGCCCTGGGCCTCTTCCTCATCGCCTTCGGCATCGCCATGCTGCTGGGGCTGACGCTCCGGCTGACGGCCTTCCTCAATTCTCTCACTTTTTAATCGAAAGGATTTTCTGTGAAAACACTCCCCTCCGTTTGTCCCTATGACTGCCCCGATGCCTGCGGCCTCCTCGTGACGGTGGAAAAGGGCCGCGCTATAAAGGTGGCCGGCGACCCGGCCCATCCCTTTACCCGGGGAACCCTCTGCCCGAAGATGGCCCACTATGAGCGCACGGTCCACAGCCCCCGCCGACTGACGACGCCTCTAAGGCGCGTGGGCAAAAAGGGCAGCGGCGAATTTACTCCCATCTCCTGGGAGGAGGCCATCAATGAAATCACCTCCCGCTGGAAGGCCATCATCGCCAGGGATGGAGCGGAGGCCATCCTCCCCTACTCATACGCTGGCACCATGGGCGTCGTGCAACACGGGGCCTTCCACGGTCTTTTCTACCGGCTGGGCGCCTCGGAGCTCGACCGCACCATCTGCTCCCCCGCCAAGGGCCGGGGCTACGCCGATGTCATGGGCACCACGCTGTCCACGGCGCCTCAGGAGGCCCAGGAGAGCGACTGCATCCTGCTCTGGAGCACCCATACCCTCGCGACGAATCTCCACTTCCGCCACGACCTCGCGGCGGCCCGCAAAAATGGCGCCAAGATCTGGTGCATCGACACCTACCGCAGCAAGACGGCGGACCTCGCCGACTACTTCGTCTCCGTCCGGCCAGGGACAGACGGGGCCCTCGCTCTGGGGATTCTCCATATTCTCCATGGTGAGGGGCTGACGGACAGGGACTTTCTCGAAAAGCACGTGCTGGGATGGGAGGGGCTGGCGGAAAAAATCCTGCCGAAGTACCCGCCCGAAAAAGTCGCGGCAATCGCCGGCGTGCCGGAGGAAATGCTCCGCGCCCTTGCCTTGGCCTACGGGCATGCCCGAGCGCCCTTTATCCGCCTGGGCAGCGGCCAGTCCCGCTACCGCAACGGCGCCATGACGACCCGCCTCATCACCTGCCTCCCCGCCGCCGTTGGCGCCTGGGGGAAGAAGGGCGGCGGGCTCCTCGCCTCGGCCAATGCCTCCCGAGCCTACGATGTGGACATCGTCCATCGCCCCGACTGGCGCCAGGCCGGCGTCCGCCACGTGAACATGTGCCAGCTAGGCGAGGCCCTGACGGCGGACAGCCGCATCAAGAGTCTCTTTGTCTACTCCTCGAATCCCGCCTGCACCGCCCCGGACCAGAACAAGGTACTCGCGGGCCTCGCCCGGGAGGACCTCTTCACCGTCGTCCACGAGCGCTTCCTGACGGATACGGCCCGCTACGCCGACCTCCTCCTGCCTGCCACCACGTCCCTGGAGCAGGACGATGCCTACTACTCCTATGGCAACTACACCCTCCAATGCGGCTGGGCCGCCATCCCGCCCGTGGGGGAGAGCCTGTCGAACTGGGATCTGGCCTGCCGCCTGGCGAAAGCCCTTGGCATAGATGATGCATTCTACGACCAGTCCGCGCGAATGCTTTCGGAAAAGCTCATCGCCTCCACAAAATCCCGCTGGCCTGGCATCGACACGGATCTGCTTCAAAGCGGCCGGCCCACGCCCCTTCCGCTTCCCACGGACTACAATCGCACCTTTGCCACGAAGTCCGGAAAGATTGAAATCCGAAATAACACACTCTCCCCGGCGCTGCCGGACTATATGCCGCTCCCTGCGGACGCGGAGGGCTTTGCCTTCGTCAATGCCCCAGACATGCGGATCCTGGACTCCTCCTTCAATGAGCGGGAGGAGCTGACCCGCGGGAATACCATGGTGCTCCTCATTCATCCAGAGGATGCCGCAAAGTTTCACATCACAGACGGGCAAAGGGTCACTGCCCAAAATGAGAGGGGCGAGGCCACCTTTACTGCCAAGCTCACAGCGAGCACTGTCCCAGGCCGCGTCGTCAGCGAAGGGGTCTGGTGGCGGGAGCGCATCTCGGGCGAGCACTCCGTCAATGTGCTGACCTCCCAGCGCCTCACCGACGAGGGCGCCGGCAGTACCTTCTACGATGTCCGGGTCAATCTGCAGGCAAAATAAGCATACGCCTCCGCGCACAAGAAATTCCCCCGTCTGCCCAGCGGCAACGGGGGAATTTTTGCTATAAAAGGAACTGCAACATAGACGGTCAAATCCTCATGGACTCTGGCAGAGGCAGCCGGTCGATACCCTGGAACGCCACCGCCAGTACCTACGCGCGGGCTCCTTCCGGCGCTTCGCGCCACCTCCCTCCCCGAGGGAGGCTCTCGAAGCGGTTCACACCTTCCATATGAAAGAGATAATACGCGTAAACTTAAGCTCGGTAAATCTCTTTTCCGCCCTTCCAAGTGGCAAGAACCTGGTAGTCCTTGTCGAGGGCGACGAAATCGGCGAGCTTGCCGGGGCGAATGCTGCCGATCTCTCCGTCAAGATGAAAGCGGCGGGCGGGGTTCAAGGAGCCCATGTGGACGGCCGCTAGGGGCTCCTCTCCCAGCTCCTCTATGAAGCGGCGCACCTCTGCGAGCACATTTGTCGTGCTGCCGGCGAGATTCCCCCGGTCCGTCCGGGCGATGCCCCCCTTCACCGTCACGTGCTCCACGCCGAGGGTGTAGTCCCCGTCGGCAAGACCCGCCGCCGAGAGGGCGTCGCTTATGAGGATGAGCCGCGTCTTCGGCTTTGCCCGGCGCAGGATATCCATGGCAGGCAGGCTCACATGGATGCCGTCGGCGATGAGCTCCGCGTAGAGCCGGTCGTCCGTCATAGCCTCCCCCAGCAGCATGGGGGAGCGGTGATGCATGGGGCTCATGCCGCAGAAGGTATGGACGGCCGCATCCGCCCCCGCGTCCACGGCGGCCCTTGCCTCCTCGTAGGTGGCACTAGAGTGACCCAGGGAGATATGGACGCCCCTTTCGATGGCATGGCGGATAAAGGACAGCGCCCCCGCCTTCTCCGGTGCAACCGCCAGCGCCCGCATGGGGCCGGCCGCCAACAGCCTGTCGAGCTCGCCCTCCGACAGCTCCCGCAGAAATGCCGTCGGATGGGCGCCCCGGTGCTCCTCCGTGAGGTAGGGCCCCTCCACGAAGGCCCCCTGGACCCGGGCCGCATCGTCAGCTGGCGTATAGGCCCCCACATTCCGCAGGGCCGCCTTTATCTTCTCCATATCGTCCGTGACCGTCGTGGGCATCCAGCTGGTGGTGCCGACCCGCACCAGGTGGCGTCCGATGGCATCCAGTGCCTCGGGCGTCGCGTCCATGGTATCGCAGCCCACACTGCCGTGGATATGGCTGTCAAAGAGCCCGGGGACGATCCGTGCCGCGCCGCTCTCCTGGATTCTCGCCCCCCGCGACTTTGCCTCCCGGTAGGGCACAACACCTGTAAAGCAGTCCCCTGTCACAAGAACACAGGCATCTCGCTGGATCCCAGCCTCTGCAAAAATTTCTTTCGCGTATATGGTAGCCTCGTCCATTGAACATCTCTTCTTTCCCAAGGTCTCAAAATCAGCCCAGCTGGCTCATGAGGTCCAGGAGGCCGCCTGTGGTGTCGTCGGATAGCAGGCTGTCTGCCGTCTTGTACCGCTCTGCCGCCTCCACATTTGCCATGCCCTTCGGACGGTAGGGCTTCTTCGTGGAGCGGGTCTCTTCCTTGTCCATAGAAAGGTAGTCGTCCGGCAGCTCCTCGTAGTCCTTGGAGTTTGCAAACTTAGCCCATTCGTCGTTGATGGCGGCCAGCATGAAGATGTACTTCTCCAGGGGAAGCGCCGCCGACTTGTCGGAGGAGAGATAGGTCTCCATAAGTGCCTTCTTCGTATTGGCCAGCTCCACCGCGTCCGCCAGGGTCTGCTCCTTTGCCGCAGCCTCCTTCGCCGCGCTGTCCGTCGCATCCTTCCCGTCGGCTCCCGTGGCGGGCGTCTTTCCTGACGCAGCAGGTTCTGCCGTCCCTGACGGATCAGCGCCATTCGTTCCTGCTGCAGCTGCTCCCTGTTCACTCGTCCCCGCTGGGCCAGAGCTTCCTGTCCCGGCGGCTTCGGTTGCCCCAGAGTGCGCTGCCTGTGCACCAGGCAAAGCACCATTCGTCGCTGCCAGATTCCCTGCACTGGCGGAGGCCTCCTGCCCGGTGGCATCCGTATCAAAGGAGGCCGCAGAGGAGGCGGTATCCGCCACTCCTGCCGCAGCCCCGTCAGCCGAAATCCCCGAGGCGCTCGCTCCAGTGCCTGCCGCCGCACTTGCCATGGCGCCACTGGCACTGCCGTACTTTGCCTCCAGGGCTGCCGCCGTCGCCACCTTTGCCTGGATCTGGGCCACGGCCCGTATGGCCTCCGCCTTCGTCTTGGCCCGCTTCAGGGCCTGCTGGAGCTCTGTCCGGGTCTCCTGGGCCTCCCGGGCCTTCGAGTAGAGATCCGGGTCGTTCTTCTTGAGGTAGCTGAGCTCCGCCGCCGAGAGCTCTCGCCCCGCGTGGAGCTTCTGCCGGATGATGGCCACCTTCGTGTCGTCCGTCATCTGGGTCTTTTGCGCCCGTATCGTCCGCGCCTCGAAGGTGTTGTTCTTCCGGAGCTGCTCCTTCAGCGCGTCGAGGCTCTGCCCCGTCTTCATCTTGTACTTGGCCTGAAGCTTCAGATCCCGCTGCTTCAGGTAGTCTCCCATACGTCCGATTCCTTCAAACATATTCGTATCCTCCATGGACCTTTTCCACTTCCCCACTCAAAAGATTCTTTGTGGGGCTTTCTATTAGTATACCATGAAATAAGCTCCCATGCGACAAAAGAACGAATCAATCGCACAAGATTTCTGCCCGTCCCTTCGGCGATTCACATCCTTCTCGCAGACTCCCCCTGACCCTATCGGGCCATCCCCCTCGAGAGGGGGACGAGGCAAGTCTCATCCGGTCGCAAGGACAGATACGACGCAAAAACTGCTCCCAGAGCGTATGCGTTTTACCATTGCGACAGACTATTGCAAAACACGGGAGTCTTGCTTGCCTCCCTCTCGAGGGAGGTGGCGCGCGCAGCGCGACGGAGGGAGTCTTGATGCTGGTAGCGGCAAACTCCACGAAAACAGGGCTGTTCAGATGTTTCACATCTAATACAGCCCTGTTTCTGTCCAAAGATTATTCAATTTTTCGTGAGCTTTGTGCGATCCAGCTCTGTGCCGTCGGGGAGGAAGCTGGCGATCTCCAGGGTGGCCTCATCGGCGGCGAGGGTCAGGTAGTTGTCCGTCTCTGGCTGGGGCGCCACGTACTCGTCCAGGGCGTGATCCACCCAGAGGCCGGGGTAGCGGACATTGCCGGCGACACCCGTCAGAATGTAGAGGGGGCCCGTCTCGTCCCGCTGGAAGTTCTTGATGTGGCCGCGATTGCGGTACGTGTGGAGGTGCGCCGAGAGCACGAGGTCGATGCCTAGCCGGTCGAAGTGGGGCATGTAGGCCCTTCCTTCGTCGGAAAAGCCCTCTGCCCGCTCCGGGCGGTTGTGGATGCGGTATTGCAGCGGGTCCTTGTGCATGAGGATAATTTTCCAGGGCTTCTTCGTCGCCTGCACATCCTTGTCCAGCCACGTCAGCTGCTCCTCCAGCAGCCCCTCCTTGAATGCATTCGTCTCGTCGTCCTGGGTGTTGAGCACCGTGAAGTGGCAGGGGCCGTAGTCAAAGGAATAGTAGTAGCGCGGAAACTTCTCGCTGCCGTTTTCCGGCACCTGGAAGAGGGCGAGATAGCCAGGGGCAGCCGCACCTTCCAGTCGAGGTTGTACGTCTCATAGTTGCCCATGAGGGGCGCGAGGGGAATCCTGTCAATCATGGGGGACACAGCCGTGAGCCACGCCTCCCACTGGCTCTTGTCCTCCCCATTGTCCACCAGATCTCCCATGTTGATGAAGAACTTGCTGTCCCCGTTGCGCTCCCAGGCGCCCCGCACGAGGCCGGTCCAGTCCGTGTAGTCGCTGGATTGGGAGTCAGGGAAAATCAGGGCCTTGAACTGCTCGCCGTCGTCCGTCTGGAGCGGGTGCCAGTCCCCGGCCCCCTCCTTCGCGTGGATGCGGTAGAGAAGATTCTTTCCCTGGGGAAGCCCCGCTAGCTCCGCCCCGTAAATCCACTGGGTCGCCCCATCGTCCGTGAAGGACTCTCCCCGTGCCTCCACGGACGTGGTCTTCCCCTCGTCCTCCCGCCACTCGACGACGGGCTCCGTCAAAGGCTCCTCCGTCTGGAACATTACGATGCGGCCGTGCTCGTTGTCCGACGCCACAATCTGGCGCAGGTGGCGCACGGGGAGCTCCCCGTCCACCTCATCGGCGCAAAAGGCATGCTTTGCCACCCGATACCCGCCGCCGGCCGCGACGAGCAGGCCAGCACCTATGAGTCCAGCCAGAAATTTGCGCCGCGATATTCTTTCCCCCCAGGACGGGGTCTTTTCTTCCTTCTCCATGGGTCTTCCTCCGAAATGTATCTCTATCTGCAATGTATTCTATCGAAAAATCCTAAAAAATAGATTTGACTATTCCAGCATAGCCCATGAAAAATTTTCTGTCCAATGGATATTCCGCATATCCTGCTATGCAAGAACTGCATAGGGCGAAAGCGTCTCCTGCAAAATGGGCAAAAAAAGACGGCGCCTTTGCACCGTCTTTTTGGATTTTCGGACATATCGCTGTCCGTTGTATCGATTGCCCCTCTATCAGGTCTTGAACTTGCCTGCTGCGCTGGAGAGATCCGTCGCGAGGGAGGCGAGGTTCTTGCTGCTGGAGGCGATTTCTGCCATGCCTGCTGCCTGCTCCTCGGAGGCTGCCGAGATATTCTGGGACTCGGAAGCCACCTTCGACGTGGAGTCGAGAATCTTTGCCGTGGCGTCGGCGATGTTGCCGGCCCGGTCGTTGAGACCCTTGACCGTCGTCTGGATGGTCTCGGAGTTCGTCTTGACGCTCTCGATCATCTGGAGGATTTCCTCGAAGCCCTGGCCCGTCTGAGCCACGTTCTCCCGGCCACGCTCGGCCTCGTCACGGCCCGTCTGCATGGAGCTCACGGCGTCGGCCGTCTCCTCCTGGATGACCTTGATGAGGTCGCCGATCTTATGGGAGGCCTCGGCGCTCTCCTCGGCCAGCTTGCTGACCTCAGAGGCGACGACGGCGAAGCCGCGGCCATGCTCGCCGGCGCGGGCTGCCTCGATGGCAGCGTTAAGAGCCAGGAGGTTCGTCTGGCCGGAGATGCCAGTAATGACCTCGACGATATCGCCGATTTCCTTCGAGCGCTCGCCGAGCTTTGCGACCACCTGGGCGGAGGCCTGCACCGTGTCGGCGATCTGGTTCATCTGGTCCACCGTGGCCTGGACAAGCTTGTTGCCCTCATTGGCCCGCTGGGACGTATGCTGGACATCGCCCACGACGCTCGTCAGGAGGTTCGTGGCCTCGTCGATGCCGGCGCGGAAGGCATCCACTTCCTTCTTCGTATCCTCCAGGAACGTCATCTGATCCTGGGCGGCGCCCGCCACCTGAGTGATGGACTGGGCCACATTCTGGGTTGCCGTCGCCGACTGATCCGCCGTATTCGTCAGGGACTCGGAGGAGTCGGTGACGCTGCCGGCCGTCGTCTGGATCTGCTTCGTCAGCTTGCTGACGTGGTCGAGCATCTTATTGAATTCCTGTGCCATGCGGCCGAACTCGTCGCCCCGGTTGATATTGAGGCGGACGCGGAAGTCGCCATTGGCCACCTTCTCCAGAGCACCGAGGGTCTCATTGACGCTGCCCGAAATCAGGCGATAGAGATAGATGGCGCAAAGAACGGTGATGATGATGACGAGAATGAGGGAGATGGCCGTGGTGGCAAAGACGCCGGAATAATGCTCGTCACTGTCATTCTTGACCCGCTCCGTATTGGTGATGGTGTTTTCCTCATCCTTAACGAGGGCGGCGTTGAGCTTGTCAAAGTCCGTGCTGGCCTGGCCCGTGAGCTGCTTGACAGCTCCTTCCTTGTCGCCAGCGTCCAGCATCGAAACTGCCTTGGCGCTGGAGTCGCTGTAGGCCTTCCAGAGGGCCCGCTCGTTGGCGACGATGGCGAGATCCGCCTGCTTGTCCGCCTCCGTATCGTAGCGGGCATTCTGCATCTGCTGCTCTGCCTTGTCCAGCAGGGAGTCAATCGTCTTGCGGTTGTCGGCGAGGCGCGACTCATACGTCTTGATGAGGGTCGGATCATCCGTCACCAATGTCGCCAGATTCAGGCTGTGGGTGTCATGGACGACGTTCAGGATGCGGCTCGTGGCCGAAAGAGCGTCCGTCCACTCCTTCACATCCGAGGTGGACTGATTGAGCTTGCTCCCTGCGTAGTTCGCATAAATGCCGAACGCCGCAAAGAAGACAATGAGCGCCACGAAGCACAGCCCAATCTTCTTTGTCACATTGAAGTTATCCATGCAATGCACTCCTCCCATTCCAATATTCCAAGAGAGATTCTAATATCAATTGTTCCACTGTATATTTCTGCACAATATGGAAAACTCCTGCAAAGAATTGTGTGGTCTTGTTCGTTTTTCGATATTTCTGTCGTGTGTTTCAGCCCTTGTAGACACGAAAAAACCTCGCTTTCGCGAGGCTCTGTGCAATAGGCGACTACCTATCCTCCCAGTCCGTCTCCAGACAAGTACTTTCGGCGTGTATGTGCTTAACTGCTGTGTTCGGTATGGGAACAGGTGGAACCACATAGCTATCGTCACCTAATTCTATTGTTGAGTGCATGCACACTCAAAACTATACAGAAGAAACGGGATTCAAGTGCTTTTTGTTGGTAGATAAGTTATCGACTTATTAGTACAGGTCCGCTGCACGCGTTGCCGCGCTTCCACTTCCTGCC
>CAMCRT010000056.1 GCA_945877355.1 uncultured Mitsuokella sp.
AGTGAGTTTCATCAAATTATAATGGAAGAGTTTACACATAAACCTTGACACAATCGGTGGAATGGCGAATACACAAGGAATCGCTTTGTGGTGCAGGATAAAAGCTGTGTGTATTGCGGTTTGTATAGCGTAGCAGGATGATATGTGAGGTGGCATATATGAATCTGTTGCCGGAATTGGGCTTTGGAGACTTGACGGAGAACGAGGATTTTTTTAGGAATGTTCTGGCCCGATATGTCCTGGAGAAAGGAGATATTTTTTGCGGCTACTACGGGATGTATGCCTGGGCACGTCTCGGGGATATCGAGCTGAATCTGCATCTTGAGCCGATGGAAGACGGCATGACGGTCGTCGGCTTTACAAGCCATGTGAGCGGAAATCAATTCTGGCGGCTTGCTGTAAGCAGTGCAGTTCCAGGAGATGGGGACGAGGATGCGCTGGAACGCTGGGTTCATTTTGTAAATCCGGAGGGGAAGGAAGCAGGTGCGGATATCTATCTTGTAAATGAGGATGTGGTGCCGGATTACTATCCGGGGGATATCCTCGATGTACAGGTTGTGGCGATTGCTTGGGAGGTGGCGTATTACGCAGATGAGGAGGCGTATTACGCCTCTGAACGGGCCCAGCTAGGGAAAATCATGGGGAAACCCATCGGATTCAAGATGGATAATGTGTTCAGCATTATGACGGAGAGCATCGCTCTTGGAACAATCCAAAGAGTGGACAGGCTTACGAGCTTCGATGAAAAGGGAAAACCGCGGGGATTTTATCGTATTTCCATCGATACGGATCTCGGACGGCTGGAAATCATGCACGGGCTCGATAGCGTCAAGGAAGAGGAGCAGGAGTTCATGCGTCCCGGCTGTGTGATTTACGCGAAATGCAATCTTCTTGGCGATGTGGCCATTGAGAAATACCAGCAGGGGGCGATTTTCGATGAGGAGCATATCGCAAGGCTCTTCCGCAACTGCTGCGAAGCGCAGGATTTCACGCGCCTGCAGAATATTGTGGCGTCACTTTCCCGTTATGTGACTTCCTCCGGCAGAACCGCTGCCAAGGGCAAAAAGAAAGTGCTGGACTATCTCAATGACATAGCGGCACGGCAGCGGAAGAACGGGAGAGATTATCCAGCATTTCCAGCAACTGTTGTGGGAATCGATGAGAATGTGGCAGGGGAAGGCTTTGTTCCAGAGTTCCCGATCGGTACCCATTGTGTCGCGATGGCGCAGAATGAGGAGGGGAAAATCGATACCGTCATTTTCCTGCTGCTTGATGAAGAAAATCACATCCGGGAAATCCGCAGCGCCGGAGAGCGGGAGGAAATGTATCAGATTTCTATCCAAGCACAGAAGGAGCAACCGGATTTAGGGGATTTCCAGCCAATCCAGCTTTCCCATACGGAGCGTGAGTGGCTGGAAGTCATAAAGGATTGCTATGAGAAGAAGAGCTTTGAGGAAATGAGCTTTTACTACGGCCTGCAGCCGGGTTGTGCGCTGGTCCAGGAGCGCGATGGAGTCTATGATTTCCTGCGGGGCAGGGAGACTATCTATGAGTACTACGACAAGCTGATGAAGGAAGAGCCTGCTATAAAATGCCGGTTAACGGGTGGCAGACCCTGGGGACATGCTTATGGCCTGCGTGTCGATATGGAAGGATTCTTGTTTGTAATCATTCTCGATGTGGATGCAGAGGGCAAGCTTGTAAAAATAACGGAGCATTATCTGAAATAAGCAAAGCAATAAGTCAGAGGCAAGGTGCGTTACCAGAATACAGGGCAAGTAGGAGGATTTATGTGGAGATGTATAGGGATCTTGCTGATCGGATTGGTGGTCGCAGTATTTTCTGGAACATGCTATTCGGCAGCAAAGGATAGTCTGAATACAGCAGTTCAGCATCCTCTTTGGATGGGAGATATCGAGGCGATAGCAAGTCATCCGGACAAAATTTATGAGGTTTATCGCGGAATGACGTGGGAAGCATTCCGTGATACCTGGCATGATGTACCAGGATGGCATGAAGCCTCGGATGAAGGGGATACTGTCGTTTTTGAGCGGGAGAACATGGGGGATATTGTCCAGACGTTTTTTGTGAAGGAGGGGAGCGGTCGGGTCTCGAGATTTCATGTATCTTATATGTGCAAGGACGAAAAGACAGCAAAGCGGATATACAACTTTGCTCGCACGCAATTCACAAGGAACTATGGACAGGCAGGGGTATTCAATGTGGAGCCAGGGCAGAAGATTATACCTGCATATCCGATTGAAATTTGGTGGTATGGGGAGAGGGGTGAAATTGGCGTCCACTCGCAGCTTCTGCTGTTAGATCGCAGGGAAGTCCGGATTACATCGTATGCATTGGATATCGCATCACACCGGAAGCTCCTTCAAGGACGGTGGTATCCAGATTTCTGATGTGGGAATGGAAAGCACGGAGGAACCCTCGGAATAAACAAGAGAGGGTTTTGGGGGATAGGGAAAGGAGCGGCAAGGAAATGCGAAAGCATATCCTTGCCGCTCCTTGTTTTGCCGTCTTACTTGATAAAGCCTACCTGCTTGCAGATATCCTCTGCTACCGCATCCTTTTTCTTGTTGTACTCCACCTTCTTCTCCTCGAAGTAGTTGCGGCCTTCGCTGTCGATGGAGACGATGAGGGGGCCAAACTCCTTGACGCGGCAGTTCCAGAGTGTCTCGGGCATGCCCAGATCCAGCCACTCTGCTCGCTCGATTTCCTCCACCGCCGTGGCGGCGACGACGGCGTTGCCGGCGGGGAAGACGCAGTGGATGGCGCCGAAGTCCTTGCAGGCCCGGGCCGTATTCTCCTTCATGCCGCCCTTGCCCACGATGACGCGGACGCCGGTGGTCTTGACGAACTCATACTCGAACTTTTCCATGCGCATGGAGGTGGTGGGGCCCACGGAGACCATTTCGTATTTGCCATTTCCCAGTGGCCGGATGATGGGCCCGGCGTGGAGGATGGCCTCGTCCCGCACGTCCACGGGGATCTGCCGCCCCTCCTCGACGACGCGGCGGTGAGCCACGTCGCGGCAGGTGGTGAGGTGGCCGCTCAGATAGACGATGTCGCCGATATGGATATCCGCGAGATCTTCGCGGGAGATAGGTGTGGTGAGGATTTTCTTTCCGTCTTTTACTTCTACCATGATGATGCCTCCTGATATTGTCGCGTGCTTAGGCGGGGATGATGGCGGGTGCTTTGTTTTCGTCGTAGACAAAGCCGGAGTGGGTCGTGACCTCGAAGGAGAGATCCTTCTGGAACACGATGTGGCCCCGACGGTGGCTCCAGCAGCCCACATTGACGGCGACGCCGATGACAGAGGGGTGGCGGGCGGTGTTCTCGATGTTGACGCCCATGACGGAGTAGTTGCCGCCCATGCCCTGGGGCCCGAGGCCGATGGCGTTGATGCCGTCCTCCAGGAGCCGCTCCATCTTGGCGGCCCGCTCGTTTTCATTGTGGGAGCCGATGGGGCGCATGAGGGCTTTTTTGGAGAGCAGCGCAGCCGTCTCGACGCTGGTGGCGACGCCCACGCCCACGAGGAGCGGCGGGCAGGCATTGAGGCCGTAGCTCGTCATGCGGTCCAGGACGAACTTCGTCACGCCCTCGTAGCCTTCGCCGGGCATGAGAACGGTGGCATTGCCGGGCAGCGAGCAGCCACCGCCTGCCATGTAGGTGTAGACCTCGCAGGTGTCGCTGTTCGGCACGATGTCCCAGAAGACGGTGGGCGTGCCCTTGCCCACATTCTTTCCTGTGTTGTACTCGTCAAAGGTCTCCACGGAGTTGTGGCGGAGCGGCGTGGCAAAGGTGGCATCCACGACCGCGTCCTTCAGGAGGGCCTCCAGCTCATCGATGAGGGGGAAATGGGTGCCGCACTTGACCCAGAACTGGAGGCAGCCCGTATCCTGGCAGGAGGGGCGGCCGAGCTTCTGGGCCAGCTCCTGGTTGCGGAACATGGTGTCGTAGATGACCTTTGTCATGGGAGAGGTCTCCTTTTCCCGGAGCTCGGAGAGCTTCGCGATGACATCGTCCGGCAGACGGATGGCCGTGTAGCCGACGAACTGGGAGATGATGGACATCATTTTTTCGCGAGGAGTTTTGTTTGACATGGAAATTCCTCCTAAGATATGGAATGAAAACAAGCAAGCTCAAGGGAAAAACGGGAAGGCGATGGGCAGGATGATCATGCTGACGACGGTGGCGATGAGGATGAGGGGCGCGCCGGCTTTGACGTAGTCCATGAAGGAGTAGCCGCCGATGCCCACCACCATGGTATTGGCTGGCATGCCGATGGGCGTCGCGTAGGCACAGGAGCCGCCGATGACGCAGGCCATGAGGACGGCCCGGGGGTCTGCCCCGATGCCCTGGGCGATGGCGAGGCATATAGGAGCCATGAGGGCCGTCGTCGCCGTATTGCTCATGAAGTTCGTCATGATGCAGCAGAGCAGAAAGACCACAAAGGTCAGCGCATAGGGCGAGGGCGCGGAGCCCAGGGAGCCTATGACCGTATCGGCGATGAGGACGCCTGCGCCGGACTTGTCGAGGGCGGTGGCGAGGGAGAGCGTACCGCCAAAGAGGAAGATGGTCTTCATGTCGATGGACTTTATCGCCTGGTTCTCATCAATGACGCCGAGGATGACGAGGAGCAGGGCTCCTGTGCAGCCGGAGACATAGAGCTTCACGCCGATGGTCTCCTCGAAAATCATGGCGATGAGCGTGCCCACAAGGATGAGGAGTGCGGCGACCTTTTTCCAGCGGGGCACATGGGAAAAGTCCTTTCCCTCGTCAAAGGCGGAGCCGTCATCCTTCGTCTCATGGTTCGGCAGGAAGCGGAAACCAATGGTGGCATAAAAGAGCGTGCCCGCCAGAAGAATGGGCAGTCCCACAATGGCATATTCGAAGAAGCCGAAGGAGAGGCCGACAGGGGCGAGGGTGGATTGGGCAATCATGTTGCCCGGCGCACCGATGAGGGAGAGATTCCCGCCCATGGCTGCGGCAAAGACGAGGGGCATCAGCAGGCGCGAGCGGCGAAAGCCGGACTTCGCTGCGATGCCGATGACGACGGGGATGAGGACGGCCGCCGTGCCCGTATTGGACAGGAAGCCGCTCATGGCCCCCACGAGGAGCATGATGGCGACGATGAGGCTGCGCTCTCCGCTGGCAAAGCGGGTGACGAGTGCACCCACATCATTAGCCACACCTGTCTCAAAGAAGGCGCCGCCCACGACGAACATGGCGACGAACAGGATGACATTGGAGTCGATGAACCCCATAAAAGCGGCTTTCGCATCGAGGACGCCCGTGAGGACAAGCCCGATGCAGACCACCATCGCCGTGACAGAGAGCGGAAGCTTCTCCGTGACGAACATGACGATGGCAAAGGCGAGAAACAGCAAGGTGATGGTTGCTGCGCTCATAAAGACACCTCCTACGATATAGACGCAGACCCGCACGGGGCGGGACGCGGTCGGATGTGCCCTCCGGCAGGCTGTGCATCTCGCTGACGGTTTCTATTCTAGCGGAGGTGGAATGTTCTGTAAATTTACAGGATTTTATATCGCTATAAAAATATTTTATGGTATACTGGAGGAGAAAGGGGCGAGAATATGACGCTGACACAACTGGAATACTTCTGCGCGGTCTGCCGCTACCACAGCATCACCCGGGCGGCCGCTGCGCTCTATGTCTCCCAGCCGGCCATATCCATGGCGATACGGGAGCTGGAGGCGGAGTTCCATTTGGAGCTCTTCCATCATGCGAAGAACCGCATCCATCTGACGAAGGAGGGGGAGCGGTTTTATGCCCGGGCGGAAAAGCTCATCCATGAGAGCCAGAGCATCTACAGCGACTTTGCCTGTGACGAGTGGGGCGATAGGCCCCTTCGCATCGGCATCCCGCCCCTCATCGCCTCCGTCTTTTTCCCGGCCCTAAGCGAGCTTTTCATGAAGGAGACGGGCATCCCGGTGCAGCTCATGGAGTACGCTTCCATGCGGGCCTGCCGCCTCGTGGAGGCAAGAGAGCTCGATATCGCCCTCGGGAATCTTGATTTCCATGGCATCGAGCGCTTCCATAAGCTGGTGCTCATGGAGGATGAGACGGTCTACTGCGTGGCAAAGACTCACCCCCTTGCGAGCCGCACGGAGCTTCGCATGGAGGATCTCCTGGACGGCTGGCATGTATTCTACAACCGGGACTCGGTCCACAATCAGACCCTCGTCTCGCGGTTTCAGCGCATGGACAGAAGCCCGCGGGTGCTCCTGTACTCCAGCCAGCTGGCGACGACGCTGGACTTCGTGCGGATGGGCGGGTGCGGTGCCTTCCTCTACGAGAGCATCCCTGTAGGGGATGAGTTCGTGGAGGTTCCCCTGGTACCAAAGCTTACGACGAAGTTCGGCCTCGTGTGGAAGGATGAGGCGAGCGAGAGGGTAAAGGCCTTTGTGGATTTCGCAAAGAGGCGGAGCCCGGAGGTCGTTTCGTAAAAGAGAACGGGCTTCCATTTTGCACAGAAAAAGAGCACGGACTTGCATTCTGTCTGCAAGCCGTGCTCTTTTTGCGTGGCATCATTTCTGGCTGCCCAGATATTGCTTTTTCATCAGGAAGTAGAAGGGGACGGCGATGAGGAGGCCGCCTAGGCCGATGAGAATCTTTTGCATATCCGCCTGCACCAGGAGCCAAACGCTGATGAGGATAGCCACCACCGGGATGACAGGGCCGAAGGGCACGGCCAGCGTGCTGGGGTGCTCCGGATCCTTTTTCCGCAGCACGAGGATGGCGAGGCAGGTGGGCACGTACTGGGCGAAGCGGGACACCACGGAGATGGCGGCGAGCGTCGTGAAGCTG
Organism: uncultured Mitsuokella sp.; assembly: GCA_945877355.1. Taxonomy (GTDB): domain Bacteria; phylum Bacillota; class Negativicutes; order Selenomonadales; family Selenomonadaceae; genus AWVT01. The sequence goes on from CAMCRT010000056.1 coordinate 6,850, forward strand.
CCGGAGAGGGCAATGGCGATGCCCACGAGCGTCGCGAAGAGGATGGCGATATAGGGGGTGCCGAAGCGGTTGTACTTGGAGAAAAGCGGCGGGAGCATGTGGTCGTCGGCGATGGCCACGATGACCCGGGGCGTCAGGAAGGAGGAGGCGAGGTTGATGCCACCGATGGAGACGAGGGTGCCCGCCGTGACGAGGGCCATGCCGCCAGCGCCCAGAAAGGCCGTGGCGGCGGTGGCAATCGGCGTCTTCGTATTGGCGAGCTCCGGGCCCAGGACGCCGATGGAGACGGCGAGGACGAGGAAGTAGAAGAGGGACACGAGGAGCATGACGGTGACGATGGCCCGGGGGACGTTCCTCTTCGGGTCGTCCATGTCCTCCGCCGCCTCGGCGATGGCCTCAAAGCCCGTGAAGGCGTAGAAGATGAGGAGCGCCGCCGCGCCGAAGGAGAAGCTCTCCGCCGCCTCCCCCGTGGGGATGAGGGGTGTGAAGTTCGCGCCGTTGATGAAGAAGATGCCGACGGCCACGAAGATAATAAGGGGCAGGAGCTTTCCCACCGTCACGATGTTGTTGATGACCTTCGAGAGCTGTACGCCCAGGATGTTGATGGCGCAGAGTCCGCCCATGAGGCAGACGATGACGATATCCTTGGCGAGGGGGTCAGAAAGGGCCGGGACGGCGGCAGAGAGGGCTGTGGCGAAGCCATTGGCCATGGCCGCCCAGGCGATGATGCTGATGGCGGCCTTCATGAAGCCCACCTCGAAGCCGATGAAGTTGCCAAAGGCAGCCCGGGCGTAGATGTAGGGCCCGCCATTCCGGTGGAAGCGCCCGCTGGCCTCCGCAAAGCAGAGGGCGAGGCTCATGGCGAGGAAGGCGTCGAAGATGATCACCACGAGGGAGAAGGGGCCCGCGAGGGCATAGGCCTTGTTCGGCAGCAGGAAGATGCCGGAGCCGATGATGGCATTGATGCCCAGGAGCACGATGCTCCAAAAGCCGAATTTCGATTTTGTCATGATACCACACCTTATTACATAGCTTATTAGTAGGATTTCCTATATTTTATCGACAAGCTTGGCCCTTGTCAATGCCCGCTCCCGCGGCTTTCCCTGCGAAAATGTCTGATGTGGCAAACTACAATACGAATGCGCGGATAGGGCATAATATTGCTGACTTTTCTATAAATAACGAATATTCAACAATAACTAGATATTATTTTATATTGTTTGTTATAAATTTAACATAGTTTCTTATTGAAATAGATTGACTATTAAAAGAAATCGTATTATTATATGCATTAAGGAGAGCGGATATCGAAAGATAATAATTATTTTATAGGAGTTTCTATAAAGAGATTCCTTCCGCTCCGACTTATATTTTTTATGAGGAGGTTGTTACACAATGTTGACGTACTACTACCTGCCCACGAGGAACGTATTCGGCGAGGGTGCTGTTCAGGAAGTCGGAAAGCTCATGAAGACGCTGGACGGCAAGGCTCCCCTCATCGTCACGGATGGCTTCCTTGCCAAGTGTGGCATGGCAGAGGATCTCAAGAAGATTCTTGAGGCAGAGGGGCTGAAGGCTTCCATCTTCGGTGGAGCAGAGCCGAACCCGACGGACAAGAATGTCGAGGCTGGTGTCGCAGCCTACAAGGCAGATGGATGTGACAGCATCATCTCCCTCGGCGGCGGGTCTTCCCACGACTGCGCAAAGGCCATTGGCCTCATCGTGTCGAACGGGGGGAAAATTCAGGACTACGAGGGCATCGACATCTCGAAGAACAAGATGGTACCGCTCATGGCAGTCAATACGACGGCAGGCACGGCTTCTGAGATTACCCGTTTCTGTATCATCACGGACACGGCTCGCAAGGTCAAGATGGCCATCCTCGATTGGCGCGTCACGCCGCAGATTGCCGTCAATGATCCGGTGCTCATGAAGGGGATGCCGCCCTCTCTGACGGCTGCGACAGGAATGGATGCCCTGACCCATGCCATCGAGGCATATGTGTCCACGGCAGCCAACCCACTTACAGATGCAGCAGCGCTGAAGGCCATCGACATCATCGAGAAATACCTTCCCAAGGCCGTCGCAAATGGCGACTACATGATTGCCCGGGACAAGATGGCCTACGGCCAGTATCTCGCCGGCATCGCCTTTAACAATGCTTCCCTCGGCTATGTCCATGCTATGGCGCATCAGCTCGGCGGCTACTATAACCTCCCACATGGCGTATGCAACGCCATCCTTCTTCCCTACGTGGAGGAGTTCAACCTCATCTCGAATCTCAATCGCTTCCGCGATATTGCCGTGGCGATGGGAGAGAAGATCGAAGGCCTCAGCACGAACGAGGCGGCGGACAAGGGCATCATGGCCATCAAGCGCCTCTCTCGCGAGGTCGGTATTCCGAGGAATCTCAAGATGCTGGGCGTGAAGCCGGAGGACTTTGAGATTATGGCAGAAAACGCCATGAAGGATGCCTGCGCCCTCACAAATCCCCGCAAGTATACGAAGGAACAGGTCATCGAGCTCTATAGAAGGGCCTACGAAGGCGAATAATCCATCCTGTGCTTCTGCTCCCCCTTGCAGAAATACTGGCGCGACGTAGGAAACATCCTTGAAGCTCCCCTGCATATCATAGAATCACAAATATCCAGAGCCTCCGAAACGCATGTTGGTCAAGCTGCTTGCTGTGGATGGAATGTGATCGGATTTTTCATAGTCGCCATGGATTTTGCCAGGAAGAGAGACGCGCTGATTTTTGTCGGCGCGTCTCTTTCTTTTCGGGTGGTTTTATTGTTGTGCAGGGACGGGGGCGTGCAGGTGTCAAATCCCTGGCAAGTGTTGCGGTCAGCGCTCTCGTATGGTAGAATGGGCGTGATTTATGAGGCGTTTTACACGCGGAGCCTGGCGAGCCTGCAATAGGGTGGAGGATATTATGATACGGATGATTTTTTGCGATATGGACGGGACGCTGCTGGATGAAAAGGGGAATCTGCCGGCGGAATTTGATGATTTGGCCCAGAGCCTCATCGCTCGGGACGTGCTATTCGTGCCCGCCTCGGGACGGCAGTATTATTCGCTCCTGGACACGTTTTCCGCCTATCGGGACGACTTCCCCTTCCTGGCAGAAAACGGCACGGCTGTCTGGTACAAGGGGGAGCGCATATTCTCCAGCCCCATCGAGCAGGGCATCGTCAAGGAGGTGCTCGCCACGGCAGCGACCATCCCGGACTGCCGCTCCGTCTACTGCGGCTATGACTATGGCTATGTCCAGGAGGAGCAGCATGAGGAAATCTTCATGACGGAGCTCCACACCTACTACTCCCGCACGAAGTCGACATCGTCCTTCGACGTCCTCGAGGATCCGGCGGTAAAGCTTTCCTTCTTTGACCCGGAGGCCAAGGCGGAGACCCGCATCCTGCCAGTCATGAAAAAGTTCCGGGACAGGCTCCAGGTGGTTCTCGCCAGCGAGTACTGGGTGGATATCATGAACCCGGATATCAACAAGGGGGCGGCTGCCACGGCCCTCCGGGAAAAGTTCGGACTGAAGTTCGATGAGTGCGCCTGCTTTGGCGACTACATGAATGATGCGGAGATGATGGGGGCCGTCTACTACAGCTGCGCCATGGAAAACGCCTACCCGGAGGTCAAGAAGCTGGCCCGGTTCTCCGCGCCAAGCAATGCAGAGCACGGCGTCATCAAGAAGATCCGCGGCTGGATGAAGGAGGGGCTGATCTGAATGCACGCAGACTACCACATGCACTTCGAGAAGGGCTCCTATGACAAGGACTGGGTGGAGGGCTTCTTCCGCGCGGCAAAAGAACGGGGCCTCGATGAGATCGGCATCTCCGAGCACTCCCACACTTTCCCGGAGTTCCGGCAGCTCTACTATGATGACCTCATCCTCGACGACCCCTTCGTGGGCAGCTTCCAGCAGAAATGGCTGAAGTCGAATAAATTCAAATACACCCTGGACGAATACTTCGCCTTCATGCGGGAGCTCCAGAAGGATCATGCTGTGAAAATCGGCATCGAGGTCTGTAACTTCCAGAACCAGAAGGCCGTCAAGGAAATCCTCGACGCCTATCCCTTCGACTATATCATCGGCTCCGTCCACTTCCTGCGGGGCTGGGCCTACGACTCCTCGGAAATCAAGGCGGAGTGGGAGAAGCACCCGCTGGAGGACATCTACGCGTGGTATGCTGAGGAGGTGGAGAAGCTGGCGGACTCCGGCCTCTACGATGTGCTGGGCCACCCCTTTAACATCCGCCTGTTCAAGAATCTTCCGGACTTCGACGTGACGCCCTACCTCGAGCGGGTGGCAAAGGCCATGAATCGGGCCAATATGATCGTGGACGTGAATACGGGCACCTACTACCGCTATCCGATTCAGGAAATCTCTCCCTACCCGGACTTCATGAAAATCGCCCGGAAGTACGACCTCGACATCATCACGACCTCGGACGCCCATCAGCCGGAGGACTGCGGCCGCTACCACGCGGAGGCCGTGGACTATGTGAAGGGCTTCGGCTGGCAGGGAAGTATCCGCTTTGACAAAAGAAAGCGGACATTTATGGCATTTGATGAGTCGATATAAAATAGATATGAATCAATAAAAAATAAAAATAAATGCTTGACAAAGTCGCGACCGACCGCTATAATAAAGTCAAGAGCTGAGGAAAGCATCAAAAGATAAGCCCGATCGACCTCGTACAAATCCCATGGGAAATCAAAAAGATGTTTTCTGGCAGCACGATGGAACCGTTTCATTTGATTCAGCAATATTTTGCGCGAGCTTGAATTACTTTCTTGGTTTACGAGAAATACCTTGTGAAACACCGCAGGGGATAGAGCAAGACCTGCGGAAAGAAAGTCGTACGACAGTTGTGGAGAACTTTCGGCGACAAGTTGCTGAGAGTTTCACAAGGAGAGTTTATCATGAAGGTAAAGGTTTATTCGCAGTGGATGGAAGAGGTTTTTGTTCCCGCTCGAATAAAGCAGCTAACGAAAGCGGCAAGGATGCTGGGACATACAGGATTCCACACATACGCCGCTGGGCACGACATGGTTGACCTCTCTCCGAGCGACCGAAAGCATACGGAGCGCGAGGTAGTAGAGCAGTGGCTCAATGACCGTGCGAATGCGACCGTTCCTGCAGAAGGGGTCGCGTAAATATTGCAAAAGGAGAAGCATCACCGCGGGTGGTGCTTCTTTTTTGCCTTGATGCCCCAAGAGGTCAAGCCGATGGGCGCAGACGGATTGGCTGACTTTTTTGCAAGGACGGCGCACAATGTCCGCAAAACGGACGCTTACACGTGCTGTTCTGCATAAAAAGAGGCGGCTCCATGTCAATCTGACATAGAGCCGCCTCTTTTGGTTTAAAGGGCGTAAATCGTGTCGAGGAGCTTTTTCCCTGTTTCCGTCCGGAAGACCTTTTCCCGAAAATTTCGGATGCCTGTCTCGGATACGCTGTCCTCGTAGGAGTTCACGAGGAAATCTGCCTCCAGGAGAATCTGCAGGGCGATGTCCTTCGTCTCCTCATAGTGGTGGTGGTGGGCGATGATGTACTCAACCCGCTTTGCAAAGTCCTCGCTGACACCGAAGGGGGCGAGGAGTTCCCGGGCGACGGCTGGGCCCTCGATTTCCTGGTACTTTCCTGCATTGCTGCCGTGAACTTTCTCCGCATTGTGAATGCCGATATCATGGAGGATGGCCGAGGCCTCCACCACCTCCAGCGTGGCAGGGTCTACACTCTCCCCATGGGCAATCTCCCGGGCGAAGCCCCAGACCTTCAGCAGGTGGGCGATGCGCTTCGCATCCCCCGTATCATACTGGACAGCGGCGAGGAACAGCTGATGGATATCCATAGTTCCTCCCCTTAGTGCAGCACGGGCCGCTGGCCCAGGGTGATTTCTACCTGGCTCACATGGGTTGCCGCCTTTGGCACGTCAACCACCTCGATATTATCCAGCATCCCCTTGACCTGCTCCCGGATGCTTTCGAGATACGTCTCCCGGAGCATCTGCTGCTCCGCCCGCTCCACATCGTCAAGCCCGACGCTGCGCTGCTTGCGGGAAAGGGCGTTGATGCGGGCGATAAGTTCCTTTGTAATCATAAGAGGAGTCCTCCTTACATGCGATGAAAAATGTTCCTCCCATTATAACGCAGCTCTGCAAAATATGCTACAGGCAAATTCAGGAAACGGGACGCTTCTTGCCGGATAGACCCATCCTATATGGAAAAGAGAGGCATATCCTCGCTTCTTGCAGGGGTATGCCTCTCTTTGTTGTCTGGGCAAATATGGAGGGCGCTTATTTCCAGAGAGCTTCTGCCCTGGCGATGTTTTCGCGGATGGTCTGGCAGCAGGCCTTGAACTTTTTCATCTCGTCGTCGGGGAGGCTATACTCGATGACCTTTTCGAGGCCGTTCGCGCCGAGGACGGAGGGGACGCCGCAGAAGATGCCGGTCTCGCCGTACTCGCCGTCAAGCGGAGCACTGGCGGCCATGATCTTCTTCTCATCGTGGAGCACGGCGCTGACCATGGTGGCGGCTGTCATGCTGATGCCGAACTCTGTGCAGCCCTTGCCGGAGTAGGTGACCCAGCCGCCCTTTATGGCCTTTTCCTGCATTTCGTTCCTGCCAAAGGCAAAGCGCGGGTCGCCTTCGTAATCCGCTAGCGGCTTGCCACTGACATTCATGAGTGACCAGGGCGCCATTTGGGCGTTGCCATGCTCGCCGAGCATGTAGGCGGTGAAGGAATTGTGCTCGAGGCCGGTCTCCTCGGAGAGGACGTGCACGAGGCGGGAGGTATCGAGGCCTGTGCCCGTGCCGAAAACACGTCCCTTGGGGAGCCCGCTCTTTTTTGCAATGACGTCCGTTACGACATCGCAGGGGTTCGTGATATTGATGAAGATGCCCTGGAAGCCGCCGGCCATAATCTTTGGGATGAACTCCGCCACGCGCGGGACGGTGAACTCCATCTCATCATCCCGGTTGCCCGAGGCGCAAAGGGAGATTTTCCCGATGGCGTTCACGATGACGTCGCAGTCCCGAAGCTCCTCGAAGCTTGCAATGGTGTAGTTGACGCGGTGCGGCATGAACATGACAGCGTCCATGAGATCCTGCCGCTCGCTGGCGAGCTTCTTGGGGTCGGCATCGCAGAGACGGACTTCATCCGCGATGCCCATCACGCCGAGGTTGAATGCCACATGGGCACCCACATGACCGAGACCGATAACACCGACGATACGTTTTTTCAAACCCATAAGATTTCCTCCTTGTCCAGAGTGGATATGTATGTTTACCGGCTCTTATCTTAGCAGGGAATAGGGGGATTGTCCACTGGAAATATTATTTTGTCTATCTTGCAAATTTTCGCCCTATAGAGTATCCTCTAAAGGGTCGGATTTGTTGGGAAAGGGGAGACAGCGTGGAGAAAATTCTATTCGTTTGCCATGGCATCACGAAAGCATCCGAGGCGGCGGGCGGGCATAAGTTCGTGGTGGCGGGGGGGGGGGTACGGTGGTGGACGAAGAAGGTACTACCGTTTTACTACGCTTGAAAAAAGTGCGTGCCATGATTGATACATAGCGCTTTTCGACATGACGGACCTTCGTCTGATGCGGCAGATGATGGATCGCGCATTTTTTATTTGACTTTTCCTTGCACCAGAGGGAATATAGAGCCACTTCAAAGAAAGGTGGCGTATCTGATGGAATTGCCAGTCAAAGAAAAATTTGCCCTAAGTATCAAGGAAGCGGCAGCGTACTTCCACATAGGAGAGAAAACGCTGCGGACATTCGCCAAGGAACATCCGGAGGTCGCTGTTTTTATGAATCGTCGCTATATCATCCTTCGTGAGGAGATGGAGGCGCTCTATCGTCGGCATTTCGCGAAGAAAGAGGAGGAGCGCGTTCGCCCCGGAGGGAAAGAACCCTTCCAGCAAACCCTCGAGGATGCGGCATGGTATTTCCAGATGGACAAAAAGCGCCTGCGGCGCTTCGCGGAAAACGATGCCAATTGTCGGTTCAGCTATTACGATGGTACAACGTATTGGATTGTGACCAACGAGTTCAAAAAATACCTGCAGGAGATGGGGAGAGCGGCGCATGTTGCTGTCAGACAGTATTGATATTGCGCGCAATGGCAGCTCTTGGTATCAATAGATTCTCTTGCCAGCGCCGTTTCTCTCAGCGCATAATTGAATCAGAAAGGAGTGACATCCATGGAGGAAATGACAAGGAGCGAGGCCAACAAAATCTAGGAAAACCTGACCATCGCGGATAATTTCATCTTTTAGAAAGTCATGCGCAAGAAGCGCCTACGCAAGCGGCTCAACGAGAAGATCCTTCACATCAAGATACGAAAGATCATGTTCCCGGAAACGGAAAAAGGGATCAACGTCCGCCGCGACAGCAAAAGCGTAAGACTCGACGTCTACGTCGAGGACGACAAGGGCACGCTCTACGACATCGAAATGCAGACGACGGACTACGCCGACCCCGCGGAGCTCCCGAAGCGCACGCGGTACTATCAGGCCATGATGGACATGGACGTGCTCAACAAAGGCGAGTTCTACACGAAACTGCGGAAGACCTACATCATCTTCATCTGCACATTCGATCCCTTCGACAGGAACCTCAGCCAGTACACCTTCCGCGAGACCATGGCCACGGCCGATGAAGCCAGCCTCATCGAGCTGACGGCTGCCGTGCTCGGCTGAGGACAGCAAGCCGCCCCCTGC
>CAMCRT010000057.1 GCA_945877355.1 uncultured Mitsuokella sp.
AGATATGCAGTTTTCAAGGTTTTATACCGATTTTCGGTGTGGGAAGTTTGAGTAAATAACTCCTTGAGAAAAACTTCATTCTCTAGTAGTATTATAGGCAACGTGACTACTAGGTGGAATGGAGTTTTCTTATGGGCTGGATTCGCAAGGCTGTGGGGCCGTTGGATATCGTCATCGCTATCGGTGCCATCTATGTGTTTTTGAAAATGGACTACGCAAATGTCGACACGGTCGACTATATTTATATGGTGACCTTTGGGATATGGATCGCGCTGCTCTTTGTGCGCATCCTCATCTACCGCTACAAGGCAAAGCAGGAAGGGGGCCTCAAATGAAGAAGGCTGTATTCTTTGACATCGACGGGACGCTTATCAATCTTATGAACCGGCAGTACCACATGCGCCCAGTTGTACGGGAGGCGATACAGGTGCTGCGGGAGGCGGGCCACTATACCTTTATCTGCAGCGGGCGGCCTTATCTCTATCTCGACAAGGACATTACGGAGAGCGGCCTCTTTGACGGGTACGTGCTCATGAATGGCGCCCTCGTCCTCTTCGAGGATCAGGTGCTCTACAATAAGCCTTTGCCCCGGAAGACGGTGGCGGATATCGTCCACCTCTGCGAGGGGCATGCGGTTGAGTATACCCTGGAGGGGATGAAGGACATCTACCTGCCGGAGAATTCTCCCCTGTCGGAGAAATTCACAGAGGATATCCGGGTGCCGCTGGAGTCCTTTACCCGTCGCTTCGATGTGGAGCATATCGACGTGTACAAGATGGAGTTCATCGCCCATGAGGACGGGGCTGGCGGCCTCTTTGAAAAATTCATTTCCTATCCTGGCCTCACGGGGGTCATCGACAAGTACCATGCGAAAAACATGGAAATCTATTCCGATACGGAGACGAAGGCCACGGGCATCCTTCATACGCTCGCGCATCTGTCCATCCCCATCGCTGAGAGCTATGCCTTCGGCGACGGCATGAATGACCTGGAGATGATGGAGACCGTGGGTACGGGCTTTGCCATGGGCAATGCCCGAGAGGCGGTGAAGGAGCGGGCTACCCACGTCCTTCCCACCGTGGATGAGGACGGCGTGGCCACGGGAATCTACGAATACATTTTATGAAGGAGTAAATTGGGATGCGACGTTATTTTGGGATGCTCCTGGGGGTGCTGCTGCTTTCCATCGCTCTCCTCACAGGTTGCGGCGGTCAGAGCGCAGGAGCTCCGGCAGGGGAAAAGCCGACGGCTTCCGGCGATGTGAAAATCTCCATGCTCAACGTGGGGCAGGGGGACTCCATCCTCATAAAGACCAGCGAGCAGACGGTCCTCATCGACACGAGCGACGTGGACGAGCGGGACAAGCTCAAAAAGGAGCTGGACAAGGCGGGCGTCAAGAAAATCGACAAGGTCATCCTGACCCACCCCCATGCGGATCACATTGGCGGCATGGAGGTGCTCCTGAAGGACTACCAGGTGGGGGAGGTTTACGACAACGGCATGCCCTCCACATCGAAGCTCTTTATCGGCTACCTGAAGGAGCTCAAGGCGAAGAACATCAAGCGCACGGCCTTGAAGGCTGGCGACGTGCTGGACTTTGGCGGTGGCGTCTCCTTCCACGTGTACTACCCCACGGAGGAGCTTCAGAAGAAGGGGCAGGCGAAGGACTACAAGCATGACCCGAACAATGAGTCGGTGGTGGGCCGTCTCGTCTACGGGAGCTTCTCCATGCTCTTTACAGGGGACGCGGAGACGCCTGTGGAGGAGCAGCTCTTGAAGGAAAAGGGCATCGACCTCAAGAGCACGATCCTGAAGGCGCCTCACCACGGCAGCTCCACCAGCTCCTCGCCGGAGTACCTGAAGGCTGTCTGGCCGGAGGTGGTCCTCATCTCCTGCGGCGTAAACAATGACTACGGCCATCCCCATACGGATGCGCTGGCCCGCTTCAAGGGGGATGCCACCTATATCGACCGCAAGACGAAGAAGGAAAAGAAGACGAAGCTCGTCAAGAATGACAAGGGCGAGACGCTGAAGGCCACGGTCTATGAGACGGACAAGAACGGCACCATCACCATCGAGACGGATGGCACGAACTACACCGTGACACCGGAGGAGGGGACAAAATGATCTCTGCCTATATCGATCGCTTTGAAGAAGATTTCGCCGTTCTCTACCTGGGGGACGAGATGAAAAAGGTCAATTTCCCGAAGGAGTTCCTGCCGGAGGGCGTGGGCGAGGGAGACTATCTGCGCATCGACATCGCCTATGACAAGGAGACGACGGATCGGGCGGCCCAGGAAGCCCTCGATCTGATGAAGTGATGGGGGCGTTTCATCCATTGAGCAAGAAGATTTTTTCACGTATGGGCCTGCTGGGGTGCATTCTTCTCACATGCTTTTGCTTTGTGTTGGGGACGCAGTCGGCCAGTGCCGAGTCCCACCGGCTGAATTATTTCAAGTCCTATGAGACAGAGGTGGAGGGGCGGCAGGCTCTCCGCATCGAGATCGGCATAACGGGAGACGACTTGACCTATGAGGTCACGGCGAAGCCGACCCTGAAAAAACAGCTGGTCATCAACATGAACTCCACGAAGCGGGGAAAGGTGAAGGAGAATATCCCGCTGAAAAACGACCTGGTGGAGAGCGTAAGCCTCTCCAATCAGTCCAGAAATCTCCAGGCCATCCTGCAATTCAAGGCTTCCTTTACTGAGGATCAGTATGAGATCCATACGGAAAAGGCAGACCGTCGCAACGGACTGCCCTTCCGCCTCATTATCGATGTCTTTGAGGAGCCGGCTGGGGGCGCGAATATCCTGGGAGATGGGGTCAAGGGCCGCACGATCCTCCTGGATCCAGGCCACGGCGGCAGCGACAGTGGAGCCGTGGGCTACAGCGGTGTGACGGAGGCCTCCGTCACGCTGCCCGTGGCCCAGAAGACCCGGGACATCCTGCAAAGGGCCGGGGCGAATGTGGTCATGACCCGGGATACGGATGTGGATGTCTACGGCAGAGATGCCTCCGCCCGCCAGGAGCTCCAGGCTCGCGTCGATGTTGGGGCGAGCGCCGGGGCGGATGTATTCGTCTCCATCCACTGCAATGCCTTTTCCTCGCCCTCGGCGAACGGCATGGAGACCTACTACTATGGGGGCTCCAGCGAGGGAGCGCGGCTGGCGACGCTACTCAATGAGGAGCTGGCGGCGGCCGGCGGCCTCTACAATCGGGGTGTGAAGTCAGCGAACTTCTACGTCATGAAGCACTCCGCCATGCCCGCCTCCCTCATCGAGCTGGGTTTCGTCACGAATCCCCGGGAGGAGGCAAAGCTGGCGGACGATGCCTATCAGGAGACCCTGGCGGAAGCAATCGCCAGGGGCATCGAGCGGTTCTTCACTGGTGAGTAAGGGGGAGAGTGTACTATGAAAACGAAGGCAATCAAAAGGATTCTGCTGGCACTTGTCGCTGTCCTGGCGCTCGCTCTGGTGGCGGGCTGTGACAGCCAGAAGGAAAGCCCTGCACCGAGCTCTGCACCAGCCTCCTCGACGACGGGGACGAATGAGGCAAAGGACAAGGGAACGGATGAGGGAAGTAAGGCCGCCAAGGGGCAGCAGACCATCACCGTCTACTTCCCCAACGAGGACGGCACGAAGCTCCTGGCAGAAAAGCGCACGGTGGATGGGGCGAAGGACAAGTACACCGCAGCCGTCGAGGCGCTTCTCGCGGGCCCGAAGGAAAAGGGCGCCGTCGCCATCCTGCCGAAGCAGGCGAAGCTTCGCAGCGTGAAGGTGACAAATGGCGTCGCAAAGGTGGACTTTACAAAGGAGCTCCAGAAGAGCTTCGTGGGCGGTTCCACCGGCGAGGAGATGCTCGTGGGCTCCGTTGTGGATACGCTGACGGAGTTTGGCGAGGTCAAGAAGGTGCAGATCCTGGTGGAGGGCAAGGAGATCGACTCCCTGAGCGGCCACATGGATCTCTCTGTCCCCATAGCCCGCATGACGAATCTTTTGCAGAAAAAATAAAGGAGCATCATGGATAAAAAGGATTTGCGCCTCGTCGCGCTCGGTGCGCTGCTCGTGGCGTTTGCGGGGATGAACCTCCTTGCCATCACGGATCCCGTGGAGTCAAACTATGTGCTGACGGCAAAGGAGATGCTCGCCTCCGGCGACTTCATCTCGCCGCGCATCTACGGGAAATTCTGGTATGACAAGCCTATATTCTTTTACTGGGAGCTCATCGCTTCCTTTGCCGTATTCGGCGTCAATGAATTTGCCGCCCGGTTTTTCCCCGTTGTCTTTTCCCTGCTGAATGCCGCCACTGCCTATTGGTTCGGCAAGAAGCTCTATGGGGAAAAGGTGGGGGCCATCGCCGCTATGGTCTTTGCCTCCACCGTGGCCTTCTTCTACCTGTCGAAGGCCGTCATCACGGACATGACCTTCGTGTTCTTCTTCAATGCGACGCTCATCGCCTTCTATCAGGCCTACAAGACGGGCAATCGGAAAATCTACCTGCTTTCCTTCTTCTTCGCAGGCCTTGGGACGCTGACGAAGGGGCCCATCGGCATCCTGATGCCGGGGCTCATCCTTCTCATTTTCCTCTGCGTGCGGCGTCGCCCGAAGGAGCTTCTCCACATGATGTGGATCCCGGGGCTCATCATCTTCGCGGCTGTCGGGGGCTACTGGTACTATCAGATGTACCAGCTCCATGGGCAGGACTTTATCCTGAACTTCTTCGGCGTGCACAATTTCCTGCGGGCCACGGTCTCCGAGCATCCGCGAGATGACGTGTTCTGGTACTATACGGCTATATTCCTGGCGGGGTTCTTCCCCTGGTCCTTCCTCATGCTCTACAAGCTCAAGAAGATGTGGAAGGAGCTGCGCGCTGCCGCCTGGCGGGAGGATGTCATATTCCTCCTCATCTGGGTGGCCGTCGTCAACATCGCCTTCCAGCTGATGGCGACGAAGTATGTCACCTACACCCAGCCCTCCTTCCTGCCGATAGCCCTTTTGGCGGCGCTCCTGCTGAAGGATTCGGAGCTCCTCGTCAAGCGCGTGTTCTCGGGCTTTGTGGTCTTTTACGTCATTTTGACCTATGCCTTTGCGGTGCCCATGACGGAGGAGCACTCCGGGAAGGCGACGGCCCAGGCACTTCATGACATCGATCCCGAGGAGACGGTGCCCGTCGTGAGCTTCGGCGACTACAGCACGTCGACCGTCTACTACTATGGGGAAAATATCCGCGCCCTTGGCTGGTATGAGGACAATGAGGCAAAGGAGCCGGGCACCATGAGCTGGAATGCAAAGAATGTCATGCCCCATCAGGCCATCGAGAAGCTGCCCATCGGGGAGCCTGTCTATGTGGTATGCCAGAAGCGGCGTTATGATATTCTCCAGAAGATGATGCCCCATGCGACCTTTGAGGTCGTCCACGATACGCCGCAGCTCCTTATCGTGAAGGTGGTGCTCTCCCAGAAGGAAACGAAGCCATAAATATAAATCTAGGAAGCGAGAGAATGAGTCAGAAATTTATTTCCATTGTCGTGCCTGTCTTTAATGAGTCGGACAATATCCGCCATTTCTACGAGGCCGTTTGCACGGAAATGAAAAAGCTCCCATACACCTGGGAGCTCATCTTCGTCGATGACGGGTCGAAGGACAACAGCCGGGAGATCCTCTCGGAGCTGGAGACGGCGGACAATCGTGTCCAGCCCATATTCCTGGCGAGGAACTCCGGCCATCAGCTGGCCCTCACCTGCGGTCTCGACCATGCGGACGGGGACGCCGTCATCACCATGGATGGCGACATGCAGCACCCGCCGGAGCTCATCCACGAGCTTCTCGCCTTCTGGGAGCAGGGCTACGAGGTAGTCCAGACCATCCGGGAGGCGACAGAGGACGCCACCTGGCTCAAAAAGACCACGTCGGCGGCCTACTACAAGTTTCTGAACATCATCTCCGAGGTGCCTGTCCAGCCCGGCGGCTCCGACTTTCGCCTCATGGACCATAAGGCGGTCGTGGCCTTCCGTCGCTACCGGGAGCATGCTCGTTTCATCCGGGGCATCGTGGGGGCCATGGGCTTTCGGCAGAAGCAGTTTCATTTTACGGCGCCGCCGCGCTATGCCGGCGCCTCGAAGTTCTCCCCGAAAAAAATGCTGCGCCTTGCCATCGACGGCGTCTTCGTCTGCTCCACGTTTCCCCTTCGCATCGGCCTCTATGCGGGCTTCGTGACGATGATCGCGAGCCTCTTGATCTTCATCCATGTGCTCTTCGAGACCTTCGTCCGGGAGGATACGGTGGCGGGCTGGCCGACCATCATGGCCTGCATCTTGTTCTTCGGCGGCATGCAGCTCATGGTGCTGGGCATCATCGGCGAGTATCTCGGCCGCACCTACGAGGAGACGAAGCGCCGGCCTCTCTACCTCATCGCAAGGGGAAAGCCCTCGGACGCGCTGAAGGGGGAGAGGCGGGAAGGGCCGTGGACAGATGAGGCTTAAGGAGTATGTACGCCACCATTTCTTTCGAAAGGAGTTCATCCTTTTCCTCGCCGTCGGCACCTTCAACACCTTCTTTTGCAGCGTGCTGGCAAAGCTCTTGGAGCCCATCCTGGGGAATGCGAATATCGCCTTCAATATCGGCTATATCATCGCCAATATCGTCGCCTACGGGCTCAATGGCAGGCTGATATTCCCGTCGCCCCTGACGCTCATAGGCTACGGGAAGTTCTTCCTGTCCTACGTGCCGAACTACGTGATCCAAAACATCATTGTATTCATCGTGTACAACCTGCTGGATCTGCCGTCTCTCGCCGCCTACATCATCGCCGCCATCCTCGGCGTGCCCATCACCTACCTTTTTGTAAAGATCTTCGCCTTTGGCCGCGCATAGCACAAAAATGGCAGCACGGAGAATTCTCTGTGCTGCCATTTTTTGTGGACGCGGGGGATTGGGCGCGCCCTATATGCGATTTGGCATTACTTCACATTCATAATGCCAAGGGCATAGCAGATGATGCCGATTGCGAAGAGGCCGAAGATGATCCAGATCGCATTGACCTTGCGCTTCAGGAGCGCCATGCAGGCGAACGTCATGAGGAGCGGTACGAGGCCAGGCATGAGCTGGTCGAGGATGCTCTGGACCGTCGTCACGACGACCTCGCCCTTTGCATTCGTGATTTCCGACACGACGACGGGGATGTTGACGCTTGTCCACTTGTTGACGAGGGCGCCCATGACGAAGAGGCCGAGGATGGAGGCACCCTCCGTGAGCTTCTGGAGCTTGTTGCCGGCGATGTCCTGCACGATGTCCGTGCCCTTTGCATAGCCGTACTGGATGCCGTAGTAGCGGACGAAGAGGCGGACGATGTTAAAGAGCAGGAAGAAGATGATGGGGCCTGCCAGGCTGCCGTTGATGGCGAAGGAGGCGCCGAGGGCTGCCGTGATCGGACGGAGCGTGCCCCAGAAAATCGGGTCACCGACACCGGCGAGGGGGCCCATCATGCCGACCTTGATGCCGTTGATGACGCCGTCGGGGATGTCCGCGCCGTTTGCCTTCTTTTCCTCCATGGCGGCGGTGATGCCGATGATGGGGGCGGTGACGAAGGGCTGGGTGTTGAAGAATTCCAGGTGGCGCTTGATGGCCTGCTTCAGGTCATCCCCGCTATAGAGACGGCGCAGGATTGGCACCATGCCAAAGCAGTAGCCCAGGGCCTGCATACGTTCCATGTTCCAGGAGGACTGCAGGAAGTTTGAGCGGATAAATGTCCAAAAGAGATCGGATTTTGTGAGTTTCTTTTCCATTATCGTATGTCTCCCTTCGCTTAGTCGAGCTCGTCATCAAGGTCGTCGTCAGCACTTGCGGCGCCACTCTTCGCATCAGCTGCAGGGGCGGCTGCGATGGCTGCATACTTCGGATTGAGCTGGATGTAGACGATGGCGAGGACGAGGCCGATGATGCCGAGGGCCACGAGGTTGAAGTTCGTGTAGGCTGCCACGACGAAGCCCAGGAAGAAGAAGGGCATGAGGTACTTTGCGCCCATCATGTTGATGACCATCGCATAGCCGACGACGACGATGAAGCCGCCAGCGACCTGGAGGCCGCCCGTGATGACAGGGGGGATGGCGTTCAGGATATCCTGGACAGCACCCGTGCCGACCGTCATGGCCACGAGGACGGCGGGGATGCCGACGCGCAGGCCGAAGAGCAGCAGGGCAAGGTAGTTCATGAGGTCGATGCCGAAGAGGTTGCCCTCCTCTGCATAGGTATCAGCACGATGCTGGAACACGACGGAGACCGTCTTACAGATGATGAGGAGCACCTGGCCAGCCGCAGCGAGCGGGATGGCGATGGCGATACCAGCGGCGAGGTTCTGTCCGCCGGCCACGACGAGGATCGTGGAGATGACGGAGGCGACGGCCGCGTCCGGCGCGATGGCCGCGCCGATGTTCATCCAGCCGAGGGCGATCATTTCCAGCGTGCCGCCGATGATGATGCCCGTGGTGATGTCGCCGAGGATAAGGCCCGTTACCGTGCAGGCGATGAGGGGGCGATGGGTCTGCATCTCATCGAGGACGGAGCCCATGCCGGCGATGGTGGCAAAGATAAAAATCAGTAGGATCTGGATGGAGCTAAGTTCCATGATGGCTATCTCCTTTCGTTTATTTTATTTCAGGACGCTCATGAGGTCGACGCTCTTATCAGAGGCGACCTTGCGGATTTCGAGCTCGATGCCTTTCTCGTGGAGTTTCTTAAAGGCCTCGATATCGTCGTCGTCGACGGAGACGGCATCCGTGATCATGTGCTTGCCATCCTTGAAGCTCATGCCGCCGATGTTGACGCTCTTGATGGGGACGCCAGCCTCCACCATGCGCAGGACACCCTGGGGGCCCGTGAAGAGCAGCAGGCAGCGGTCGTCCTGGTACTTCGGATTGTTGTAGACTCGGACGGCCTTGTCGATATCCACCACGTGGCTCTTGATGCCGGCGGGGGCGACCTGCTTCAGGAGCGTGGCGCGGACCGTATCCTTTGCCACGTCATCATCACAGACGATGATGCGCTGGCAGTTCGTCGTTTTCGACCAGATGGTGGCGACCTGTCCATGGATGAGACGGTCATCGATGCGAGCGAGTACGATGTTCATAATAGAACCTCCTCTAGAAAAAATACGAATGTGGCATCCCATAGGAGCCTGCATAATGTTTCACAGCCATATAATACGCATAAAGCGTGCCAATACACTGTGAATTTCAAAAAAATCATGGTGAAATATTTGCAATAACCTGAAAAAGACTGGGAAATTCAGGAGTTTTCCACAAAACTTTTTGGAGAAAAATATTCAGACAAGAAAAAATACACTGCAAAAAATAGAATCTTTGGCAGTGTATTTTTTAGTGTATCGATTAGTGTATCAAATCTGTATCTTTTTTGTATCGGGAAGTGTATCACACGATGCTCGTCATGAAATCATACTCGTCTTCATTCAGCTGGACATGGAGCGTGTCACGGAAGAGCAAGCCGGCCTGCTGGAGCGCCTCCAGCTTCTTCCTGTCGATGGCCTCCCGGTTCCCTTGAAATTCCAGAGGCTTATGTATGACGGCCCGCTCCAGGGCGCAGCCAGCGTGGACGATGAGCCGGACCCGCTGGGGCGTCGGATAGGAGCTGCCCAGCTGCTTTTCCACGTTTTCACAGAAGCGCAGCAGCAGGGGGAGCACCTTTTCGGGATTCAGGTAGGTGAGGAAGGCCCGGAGGGACTCATCGCAGAGATCCTTCAGGACACCGCTGGGCTTTTTTCCCGGCGTGTGGGGCTCTCCCGTCAATATGGCGAGGAGCGCTGCCTCGCCGTCCCCGCCGATGAAGTCCTCCAGTGGGATGAAGGGGATCTGGGCTGCAGGCTTCTTGAGCCCCACGGCGGCGAGGATGTGGCGGGTGGTTTCAATCTCATGGATGCATTCCTCCAGGTTCTCCATGCCGATGGGGATGACGGGGATGGAGAGGGAGGCGGCCCGCAGGGAGTGCTCCACGAGGGCCTTGAGCTTTTCGGCGGCTCCCTGGCCCGTGGTGCATATCGTGATGATGATGCCCGACTTTTCCTGCATGGCCAGCACGGCGTTTTCGTAGCCCCGAAAGCCCCGGAGGGACTCGTAGATACCGGAGAGGTCGAGGCCGGCGATCTCCGCTTTGCGCATGGCCTCGAGGACGAGGGGGGTGGAGACCATGTCGATGGTCTTGACAGGGATGTGGAGCCTGTCCTCGATGGCAGGACCGAGCCCCAGGAGAGAGCCCATGTCGGCGAGGATGAGCACGCCCTTCTGGCAGGGGACGCCCTTCAGGAGGGCGACGGCCTTCTCGAGAATGGCGTCGGGGCTGGCGTCCAGCGGCATATCGATGGCGAGCAGCGTGATGTCCGTCCCGCTGAAGAGCTCCGTGGAGGTATCCACCATGGAGGAGGCAGCACTTTTCCCATGGGCCGCCACGAGGATGACGATTTTCTCCGCCAGGTCATCGTCCTGGGAGGACTCGATGAGGAGGGCGATGTACTCCATTTCGGAGCGGGGCACCTCCACCCGATAGCGGGCCTTGATGCGGCGGGCTATCTCTGCGGCAATCTCCAGATGCTTTGGGCTCGGCAGCGTGCCCTCCAGATCTGGGTAGGGGATGGCCTCCTTCGTCTTCGCCCGCTTGAGGAAGGCGGAGAGGTGCAGGCCAAAGGCGTAGAAGAACCGGTTGCGGTAGCTGCGGTTCAGCTCTTTCTGCACATAGAGGGTGATCTCATCGGCGAAGTCCACGAGGGGCGGGTCGATGATCTTGAGCAGCCGCTCCCGGGTCGTCATCTCCACGGGATGCTGCTTATCGTAGAGGGTCTTGATATAGGCATTGACCTCCGCCGATACCGCGTCCCGGATATAGGAGCCGCTGATGCCCTCCTGCTGGAGGAACTCCACCTTGTCCGAGACGATCTGATAGAGATTGTAGGAGTCATCATCGGTGGAGGGAAGCGGCAGAGTGCCGTCCGGGAAGATGGTCAGAGGCTTCGTGACGATGCAGGAGAGATCGGCAAGAGCCTTCCGGTCGGCAGCGAGCTTCAAGAGGCCCGCCTTCGCTCCCGGCGGCAGCATGGAGAAATCCACATCCATCCAGTCGGGATTGTCGATGGCATTCAGGAAGGCCTGGGCGCAGGCCAGCTTGATATTTGACTTGAGCTGGCCCACATTGCCGCCCTCGATGCTTCCGAGGAGGGACTTGATGCTCTCGATGTCGATGCGGATGGGCTTGTTTATACCGTGGGCTTCCTTTTGGAAAAGCATCTTGATGATGTCGAGCTTTTCGTCCAGGGTGCGGTCGGCCAGGGGCGGGATGCGGATGATATTCGGGATGCGCCGCACAAAGGTCTTTGTGAGGGCGGATTCTGGATCCTCTGTGGTGGCGCCAATGATGAGGACCCGGGCATGGCGATCCCGCTTCGTCTCTCCCAGGCGCCCGTAGGTGCCCGTGTCCATGAAGTAGAAGATCATCTCCTGCCCCTCTGGCGGCAGCCGGTGGATCTCATCGAGGAAGAGCACGCCGCCATCGGCGGACTCCACAAGCCCTTCCTTTGCCTGGGCAGCCCCCGTGAAGGCGCCCTTTGCATGGCCGAAGACATGGGATAGGAGGAGCTGGGGATTCGTGTAGTAGTCGGCGCAGTTGAAGGTGACGAAAGGGGCATCCTCCGCGAAGCGATGCATGGTCTTGCCGTAGGCGAACATGAGGTGAGCAAAGAGCGTCTTGCCCACGCCCGTCTGGCCGACGATGAGGGTGTGGAGCCCGTTCGGCGGGTAGAGCACGCCAGCTTTCCCCTGCTCCACCTGATGATGGAGGCTCCTGTCATAGCCGATGAGCGGCGAAAAGGGATCGTCCTCCGGGAGAGAGGAGGCGACCGGCGCGGCAGAGAGGGGGGAGGGCGCTGCCCCATGCCCCTGGGCCGCATAGTATCGCACGGGGCGTCCCTCCGACTTTTGGAGATGGCCGTCCCGCACCAGCTCATTGAGATCCTTCGAGGCATTATTGCGCAGGACGCCCAGCGTGTCGGCGACCTCCTGCGCGGTCATGCCAGTATCCTTCGTGGATTCGATGAGGGAAAGGATGCGCTCTTTTCGTTTCATCCAGGGTTCCTCCTGACGCTTCTGCCAAAAAGAAAGGCGTGTCGATACTCAACACGCCTCTCTCAGGGAAATGATTAGATGATATCGAGGGAAAGGATGGTGCCGTACTCGATGGAGCCGGCGGCATCGACAGGATTGCCCTCGAGGACAGCCGTGCGGGCACCCTCCAGCGCCTCGTCGGCGATGTGGACGCGGCCTGCCGTGCGCTCCTCCTCAATCTTCTCCCAAAGCGCCTTGCGCGCCTTCTTCGTGTCCTGATACACCGTCTTGTTGTAGAAGATGTTCATGGACTCTTTGCTTTTCTCTTCGTCGCAGTTGAAGAAGAGATAGGCATGCTTTTCTTTCATCAGAGGTTCCCCCTTGAATGCCAGAGAGCCATATCAAGCTCTAGTTCCCTGGGACGTAATAGAATCGAAATGTGGCTTGGTCACACTACGTGAAGCATTATAGCATACTATCGCAAAAGAGGAAAATAATAAAATCTTCGCTCTATTCATGAGATGCTTGGGAAATCTGACGGGGGAACTATGTCCCTGGGAGACTTATGAGAAGACTGCGGGTCAAAAGCCGCATTGTACCGGATGCAACATGTGCGAGGACGAAAAAAATCTTGTTTCTTCCCTATAACTTTGATAAAATGAGCCCTAAGGGCCACGACTTTACGAGCCGTGGCTCTTTTTCCTGTAAGACATTATTTTCGCGCGTATTTTGCGGCGCCAGTGGGAGAAAGGTCGGCGAAACGAGTGGCGGAGAAGCTGAAACTGTATGGATTCAACAATTTGACGAAGTCCCTGAGCTTCAATATCTATGATATTTGCTATGCAAAATCAGAGCGAGAGCAGCAGGACTATATCAAATACATCGATGAACAGTACAACTCCGAACGCCTGACGAAAATCCTGTCGACGGTCACGGAGATGATCGGCGCCCGCATCCTCAATATCGCGAAGCAGGACTACGATCCCCAGGGGGCCAGCGTCACCATGCTCATTGCAGAGGAGGAGGCCGTCATCTCCGGGCGCAAGAAGCCGGTGGAGTCGGCCATCCTGGGCGATACCATCCTCGCCCATCTCGACAAAAGCCATGTGACGGTGCATACGTACCCGGAGTTCCATCCGGAGACGAGCATCGCCACGTTCCGCGTCGATATCGACGTGGCTACCTGTGGGGAGATCTCACCGCTGAAGACCCTCGACTATCTCATCGCCCAGTTCGACTCGGACATCATCACCATGGACTACAGGGTCCGGGGCTTTACGCGGGATCTCCACGGGCGGAAGCTCTTTATGGATCAGAAGATGATCTCCATCCAGGAGTATATCGCGAAGGAGACGCTGGAGCGCTACGATGCGGTGGACATCAACCTCTACCAGGCGAATCTCTACCACACGCGCATGCTCATAAAGGAGCCCCAGCTCCAGAACTATCTTTTTAATACGGATATCTACGAAATCCCGCCCATGGACAGGCTCGACATCAGCAACAGCCTGCGCCGGGAGATGATTGAAATCTTCAGCGGGAAAAATCTTTACTAAGGAACTGCCATGTATCTCACACAGGATCGCGCTCCCATCCTGGAGGCTCTGGAGCGCATGAAGCGGGCCCGTCTCGTGCCCTTTGACGTGCCTGGTCATAAGCGGGGGCGGGGCAACCTGGATCTTCGCGACTTTCTCGGGGAGAAATGCCTCGATGTGGACGTCAACTCCATGAAGATGCTGGACAATCTCTGCCATCCCGTCTCCGTCATAAGGGACGCGGAGGCTCTGGCGGCGGAGGCCTTCCATGCGGCCCACGCCTTCTTCATGGTGGGGGGCACCACCTCCTCCGTCCAGGCCATGATACTCTCCGCTGTAAAGCGGGGGGACAAGATCATCATGCCCCGCAATGTCCACCGGAGCGCCATCAATGCCCTCATTCTTTGCGGGGCCATCCCCGTCTATGTGAATCCCCAGATGGATGCGACCCTCGGCATATCCCTCGGCATGCGCGTCGAGGATATCCGCGCCGCCATCGAGAAGCACCCGGACGCAAAGGCCGTCCTCGTGAACAATCCCACCTACTACGGGATTTGCTCGAATCTCCCGGCCATTGTGGAGCTGGCCCATGCCCATGGGATGCTGGTGCTAGCGGACGAGGCCCATGGCACCCATTTCTATTTCAGCGATGATCTCCCCATAGCCGCCATGGACGCGGGGGCGGACATGGCTTCCATTTCCATGCACAAGTCCGGCGGGTCCCTGACCCAGAGCTCCATGCTCCTCATCGGGCCCAATGTCCATGCGGGCTACGTCCACCAGATCATCAACATCACCCAGACGACGAGCGCCTCCTACCTCCTCATGGTGAGCCTCGACATCAGTCGGCGCAATCTGGCCCTCCACGGCCGGGAGACCTTCGGCGAGGTCATCCGCCTCGTGGAGTACGCTCGGGAGGAAATCAATGCCATCGGCGACTACTACGCCTACAGCCGGGAGCTCATCAATGGGGACGACATCTACGACTTCGACGTGACGAAGCTCTCCATATTCACCCGCCCCGTGGGTCTCGCGGGCATCGAGGTCTACGACCTCCTGCGGGACGAGTACGACATCCAGACGGAGTTCGGCGACATCGCAAATATCCTGGCCTATGTCTCCGTGGGCGACCGTCAGAAGGACATCGAGCGCCTGGTGGCAGCCCTGGCGGAGATCCGCCGCAACTACCGCAAGGACTCCTCGAAGATGCTGAAGGCGGAGTACATCGACCCGGAGGTGGTCTGCGGCCCCCAGGAGGCCTTCTACGGCGAGAAGGAGTCCCTCCCCATGGAGGAGACAAAGGGCAGGGTCTGCAGCGAATTCATCATGTGCTACCCCCCCGGCATCCCCATCCTCGCCCCCGGCGAGCGCATCACGGAGGAGATCCTGGCCTATATCCGCTACGCCAAGAAAAAGGGCTGCCAGATGACCGGCCCGGAGGATATGAGCATAAAGCGGCTCAATGTGATGAAGGAATATTCTTGACGAAGGCCATGGGATTGGGTAAAATGGTCTATATCAAATAGGGGCGCCTTTGGGCGCTTCTTTCGTCATGTTTGGAATATTTCAGGGGCTTTCGGATGGAAGCCTCGTTTTTCCGTGTTTGAGGGATGG
>CAMCRT010000058.1 GCA_945877355.1 uncultured Mitsuokella sp.
GAGGAGCTTCTCGCCTCCTCCCCCGTCTACCAGAATATCTGCGCCTCCCAGCTGAGCGGGACAGGCAAGAAAGCACCTACGACAGAGAGAAAGGAGGCGACGCCCCATGGCTGATGCCCTTTCCGCCTTCCGCGGGCCTAGGCGCCTCTCGGCAAAGGAGCGGGCCGCGAACCGCACAAAGACCCTGAAGGCCCTCTGCGCCTATTTCTATCGGGAGCGACGCTGGTTCTTCTCCCTGCTGGCCGTCGTCACCATCGGCGTTATCGCCGGCGCCGCCGCCCCGGTGCTCCTCTCTCGCGCCATCGATCTCATCGCCGGAGGGGACTACGGGGCCCTGCCCCGGCTCCTCGCCCTCATGGTGGCCCTCTACCTCTTCTTCGCCCTCATGGCCTTTTTCCAGGGGCGGCTGGGGGCCATTCTCAGCCAGCGCATCATCCGCCGGCTCCGCGCCGACCTCTACGAGCGCATCAATGGGCTTCCCATCCGGTATCTCGACACCCACGCCCATGGGGACCTTCTCTCCCGCATGACGAACGACGCGGACACCCTCGCAAGCGTCATCTCAAACGCCTTCTCCGCCCTCTTTGCGGATATCCTCACCATTCTCGCAGCCCTCGTCGTCATGCTGTCCCTCTCCGTGCCATTGACGCTCGCCACCGCCAGCACGGCCCTCCTCTCCCTCGCCCTGACCCGCTTCATGGCGAGCCGGGGCCGCAAATACTTTGCCGCCCGCCAGGAGCTGCTGGGAGCCATGGGGGCCAGCGCCCAGGAGAACATGACCGCCCGGAAGACCCTCATCGCCTACGGCCGGGAGCAGGCGACAGCCGCCGTCTTTAATGCGACAGCCGACCAGCTCACCCGGGCCGGCATCCGGGCTGAGATCCTCGGGGGCTCCATGGGCCCCCTCATGAACGCCATCGGGAACCTGGCCTTCCTCATCGTCACCGTCTTCGGCGCCTATCTCGCCCTCGCGGGACATATCACCATCGGCGTCATCTCCGCCTTCCTCATCTACGCCCGCCAGTTCTCCCGGCCCATCACGGAGATCGCCCAGCTCTATGGCCAGATCGAGACGGCGCTCGCCGGTGCCGAGCGCATCTTCGCCCTCTTTGAGGAGCCCCTGGAGGACCCGGCAGGGCGGCCCCTCACCAATCTTCGCGGGGAGATTGCCTTCTCCCACGTGGACTTTGGCTACACGCAGGATGCCCCGGTGCTCCGGGACTTCTCCCTCACCATCGGCGTCGGAAAGCGCGTCGCCCTCGTGGGCACCACGGGCTCCGGCAAGACCACGGTGACGAACCTCCTCCTGCGGTTCTACGACCCCACCGGCGGCCAAATCCTCCTGGACGGGGTGGATATCAGCGAATACAGCAGGCACAGCCTCCGCCAGTCCATCGGCATCGTCCTTCAGGACACGGTGCTCTTCACCGGCACCATCCGGGAAAACATCGCCTTCGGCCGGCCGGAGGCGACGATGGAGGAGATCACGGCCGCCGCCCGCCTCGCCTCCGCCGACACCTTCATCCGCCAGCTGCCCGAGGGCTACGATACGGTCATCTCCCAGGAGGGCGGGACCCTATCCAGCGGCCAGCGCCAGCTCCTAGCCATAGCGAGGGCCTGCCTGGTGGACCCCAGGATCCTCATCCTGGACGAGGCCACCTCCAGCGTCGACACCCGCACGGAAAAGCACATCCAGGATGCTCTCCTGCGCCTCATGCGTGGCCGCACCTGCCTCATCATCGCCCACCGCCTCTCCACCATCACCGAGGCGGACGAGATCATCGTCCTGGACGGCGGCCGCATCGTCGAGCGGGGCCGCCACCAGGAGCTTTTGGCGAAGAAAGGCCGCTACGCCGAGCTCATCGCCCTTCAGCTGGCAGGGCAGAGCCTCTGACCCACACAAAAACCGGGGCTGTTTCAAAAGGCAATCGCCTATGAAACAGCCCCGGTTCTTTCTATGCTTTCGTTTTTGCTTTACGCGCCCTTCTGCTCCGCCTCGTAGGCCTCCCGGAGGGCGTTTGCCAGCTGGTCAGGGCAGCTGGTGTCCTTCGCGCCGCAGTGGGTGCCCTGGACACGCTCTATGACCGTGTCGATGTCCATGCCCTCCACAAGGCGCGAGATGCCCTGAAGGTTGCCGTTGCAGCCTCCCTCGAACTCGATATGGCGGATCTTCTTCCCGTCCCAGTCCACACGAAGCTAGAAGTATATTTGACTTTTCCATAAAGTTACCTTATCCTATATGTATACAAAATATTTAAGGAGGATTTTGCTTTATGAAGAAACTGCTGCTCCTCATCGCCCTTTTCGCTGCCGTCCTGGCCAGCGGCTGCGGCGCGAATAGTGCCTCGAAGGAGATCAAGCTTGGCGCCACGGCCGGGCCTCATGCGGAGGTTGCGGAGGCTGTTGCCGAGGCCGCCAAGGAAAAAGGGCTCAAGGTCACCGTCGTCGAGTTCTCCGACTATGTCACACCGGACCAGGCCCTCGCCGATGGCGATATCGACCTCGTGAGCTACCAGCATGAGCCCTTTCTGAACAACTTCAACGCGGAGCACGGGACGCACCTCGTCCCCATCGGCAAGACCATACTCATGCGCATGGGCCTCTACAGCGACAAGGTCAAGTCCGTTGACGCAGTCCCGGACGGGGCGAAGGTCGCCATCCCGAACGATCCGACAAACGGCGGCCGGGGGCTCATGCTCCTGGAGAAGGCCGGGCTTATCAAACTGCGCGAGGGTGCCGGCGTAAAGGCGACGATCCAGGATATTGCCGAGAATCCGAAGCACCTTCAGTTCGTAGAGCTCGAGGCGGCACAGCTTCCCCGGAGCCTATCTGATGTGGACCTTGCCGCCATCACCATGAATTATGTCATGAGCGGCGGGCTGAGCGTAAAGGACCAGGGCATATTCCTGGAGGACGCGAAGGAGCCCCTTGCCGTGATGGTTCTCGCGGCCCGGGAGGCCGATGCGGAAAAGAGCGAATACCAGGAAATTGCGAAGCTCTTCCATAGCCCCAGCGTTCTGAAGTTTATCGACGAGCAGTACAAGGGAACGATTGTCCCTGCGGAGTAAGCCATGAAAAAACTAAGCACCCGAACAGAAACTTTCACGGATTCGGTCATCCGCCGCATGACCCGCATCGCCAATGCCCATAGCGCCGTAAACCTATCCCAGGGCTTTCCGGACTTTGCGCCGCCTGTGGAGCTGACCACACGCCTCTCTGAGGTCGCAGCAGAGGGCCCCCACCAATACGCTGTGACCTGGGGCGCCCAGAATTTCCGCGAAGCGCTCGCCCGCAAGCAGCAACATTTTTCCGGCATGCAGGTCGATCCGGATCAGGAAATCGTCGTCACCTGCGGAAGCACCGAGGCCATGATGGCCACCATGCTTGCCCTTATCAACCCGGGCGAAAAGGTCATCATCTTCTCTCCCTTTTACGAAAATTACGGAGCAGATGTCATCCTCACGGGGGCCGAGCCCATCTATGTCCCGCTTCATCCCCCGGCCTTCACCTTCGATGAGGCCGAGCTCGAAGCGGCCTTCCGCCAGGGCGCAAAGGCCCTTGTGCTATGCAATCCATCAAACCCGACCGGCAGAGTGTTCACGCAGGGCGAG
The DNA here is from genome assembly GCA_945877355.1 of uncultured Mitsuokella sp. Classification (GTDB taxonomy): domain Bacteria; phylum Bacillota; class Negativicutes; order Selenomonadales; family Selenomonadaceae; genus AWVT01. The sequence continues at coordinate 3,612 of CAMCRT010000058.1, forward strand.
CTGGAAACCATTGCGCGCCTTGCCAAGGAATACGATGCCTACGTCATAACGGACGAGGTATATGAGCATATCCTGTACGCTCCGAACAAGCACATCTATATGGCGACGCTCCCCGATATGCGGGAGCGGACCATCATCTGCAACTCCCTCTCAAAGACCTACTCCATCACGGGCTGGCGCCTCGGCTACACGATTGCCCCGCCTGCCATTACCGAGCGCATCAAGAAGGTCCACGACTTCCTCACCGTCGGCGCTGCAGCACCCCTGATGGAGGCTGCCGTGACAGGCCTGGAATTTGGCGACGACTACTACAAGGGTCTGCAAGCCCATTACCAGCACATGAAGAACGTCTTTGTCGGCGGTCTGAAAGCGCTGGATTTCAAGTTCCACGATCCAGAAGGTGCCTATTATGTCATGGTGGATGTCTCGGAGTTCCATGTCAAGAATGACCTGGCCTTTGCCGAGTGGCTGTGCCGAGAGGTCGGCGTCGCCGCCGTTCCCGGGTCAAGCTTCTTCGACACGGACGTCCATCAGTACGTCCGGTTCCACTTTGCAAAGGAGGACGCCACACTACAGGAAGCTGTCCGCCGGCTTTCTTCCCTGCGGGAAAAGGCACGCCTCGCCCACTATGACTACTGAAAAGCAGTAGCACATTTCCCTCCTGACAGGTTCTTCAATCCGTCTTCTATTTTCCATAAAGAACAGGGGCTGTTTCGCTTCATTTCGCGAAACAGCCCCTGTTTTTCTTGTAGGGAATGCATCTCCTGCTATCCCAGACTCAACCACAGCCAGGTCCAGGCTCCAGCGGCTCAATCCTTTACATTGCGGAAGGCCAGCGAGTACACGAGGACGATGGCAAAGCAGAGGACAGGGAGATAGAAGGCGGAGCGGATAGCTGTCTGCTCGGGACCAAAGCCGCTCACCAGAAAGCCGAGCGTATTGTTATCCACGAGGGAGCCCATAATCGGCGTGATGATGGCACCGCCCAGGATGGCCATGATGAGGCCGGCTGCGCCGAACTTGACCTCGGGGCCAAGGCCGCGCAGGGCAATGCCATAAATCGTCGGGAACATCAGCGACATGCAGCCCGAGATGCCGATGAGGCAATAGATGGAAACATCAATTGGCAGGTAAATAGTGCCGAGGCAGCAGAGGACGCCGCCAAGGGCGAAGACAGCCATCATCTTTGCCGGGGTGATGTACTTCATCAGATAGGTGCAGACCCAGCGGCAGCCGATGAAGAGGAAGATGGAGTAGATATAGAAGTTCGCCGCCTCTGCCTCCACCACATGCAGATTTGCCATGGCGTACTTGATGGTCCAGGTCCAGACGGCAATCTGGACGCCCACATAGAAGAACTGGGCAACGACACCAAAGGCATAGCGAGGCAGGTGAAGCAGGCGCGAGAGTGCCTCCTTCACGGTAATCTCCTCCCCCACATCCTTATCGTTGAGCTTGCTGCGGAAGAAAGCACACCAGATGAGGAATGCGATGAGGATGAGCCCCACGTAGGGCACGCACACCCAGAAGAGCTCCGTATCCCGTACTGCTGTCAGCTGCTCCGGTGTCATAGGCAGCCGCTCCTCCAGCGTGGCCGGGTTCAGATGGGATAGAATGACGTATTTGGCCAGGAAAAGTCCCGTCATAGAGCCCAGCGGGTTAAACGCCTGAGCAAAATTCAGCCGCCGGACACTTGTGGACTGGGCTCCTAGGGAAAGTACAAAGGGGTTGCAGGTGGTCTCCAAGACGGACAGGCCGCTCGCCAGGACGAATATGGACACGAGGAAAAGATTGTAGCTTTGCAAAATGGCCGCCGGGATGTAGCCGAAGGCCCCCACCATATAGAAGCCAAGCCCCACGAGAACGCCGACGCGGTAGGAGTACCGCTTGATGATAAAGGCAGCAGGCAGTGCCAGCACTGCATAGGCCCCGTAGAAGGCCACCTGTACCAGGGACGAGTCCACCGCCTTTATCATGAATATTTTGGCAAAGGACGGCACAAGATTGTCCGTCATATTGTTGAGCAGGCCCCACAGGGCAAAGCAGGTGACGAGAAGCCCGAAGTAGAATCGATACTCCTTTGGCACCACAGGAGCTGACGCATCTTGCAGCTCAGCCGCTGCGGGCATGATTCCTTCCGCTTTCATGTTAGCCCTCCTTTTTGCGGCCCGTTTCACACTCCCGCGAAACGGGCCCCGCGGATTTCATTCATTTGGATTCTTCAGCATAGTGACGATAGCCCGGATGGCGTCCCGTCACTCCGTAATAGCTCCGAAGCTCGATAAGCTTATCGATATTTTCCTTTGAGATTTCCTTCGGCCCGCCCAACTGATAGGCCACCAGGTTGATTTTCGCAAAGAGCTCCACCGTCTCCATCTTATAGTAGGCGCTCGTGAGGGTATCGCCCATGGTCAGCGCCCCATGATTTTCCAGGAGCACCGCATCGTGCTGCTGGATGTAGGGTGCAATGGCCTCCGGCACCTCGTAGGTGGAAGGTGTCCCATAGGGGGTAATGGGGATGGAGCCCAGGGACACCACGGTCTCGATCATGTCGTAGCGGTCCAGGGGGATATGGGCCACTGCAAAGCCCGTGGCCGTGGGCGGATGGGCGTGAAGAACGGCCCCCACATCCGCCCGATCCTGATAGCAGCGCAGATGCATCTTGATTTCCGACGAGGGCCGATAGCCCTCATTGGCCTCCAGCACCTTGCCCTCTCCATCGATGCGCACCAGCTTTTCCGGCGTGATAAAGCTCTTGCTGATGCCGGTAGGCGTAGCAAGGAAGGTCCCATCCTCCAGCTTGACTGTCACATTGCCATCGTTGGCCGCCACCCAGCCCAGCTGCCACATCTTATGGCAGACATCACAGATTTCTGCCTTGATATCCTCGTAGCTCACAAAGCTCCCTCCTAAATTTCGACAGATTCTTCGAAGACGCTCCGTCTTCAGTCCTTGACGACGCCCTTTTGCAGCATCACATTTGCATAGACTGCGCTCTCGCCCGTCGTGACAATGGCGTAGGCCTCGCTTGCCTCCTTATAAAACTGGAAGCGCTCGATAGTTCCAACGGCCTTTGCGCCGCGTGCATCGTGCTTTGCAATAATCTCTTTATACGTATCCCAGATGGGTGTCTTGACGGGATCCCCTTTCATGACCTCCATGAGGCTGACGGGGTGCTCCACGTATTCATCCAGCGGCATAACCGTCAAAATGGCCTCCAGCAGTTCCGGCACCCCGTGGCCGTCCATGCGCACCACCTTGCAGTTTTTCCCCACCGACTCAGCGGGGAAATTGCCATCGCCGATGACGATGCGGTCGCTATGCCCCATCTCGCAGAGCACCTTCAGGAGCTCTGGGGACAATATATGCGGAATTCCCTTTAACATGAGGCAATCTCCTTCCATTTTTGAAATTGATCGCTCCAGCTATCCGTCTGCTGGGGCTGATAGGTCTGGATGGCTTCCGAAGCCTTGATGATACGGCGCGCCTCTTGAATATCTTGGATGGCGCCCTCCGCCAGGAGCTGCAACGCAATATTTCCGAGCACCGTCGCCTCCACAGGCCCTGCAACGACGGGCCGCTCTACAGCATTTGCTGTCATCTGGCAAAGAAGCTTGCTCTGGATGCCGCCACCGATCATGTGAAGGCAAGGGTACGTCTTTCCGAGACAGCTCTCCAGCTCTTCCTTTGCCGCCCGGTACCGGAGCGCCAGGCTCTCATCGATGCAACGCACAATCGCCCCCACCGTCTCCGGCACCCGCTGCCCCGTCCGCTTGCAATAGGCCCGTATCCTCTTTGGCATATTGCCGCTGGGTACGAACTCCGGTGCATCCGGATCAATAAAGGACTGGAAGGGCTCTGCCTCCGAAGCCATCTGCTCCAGCTCGCCGAAGCTGTATTCCTTGCCCTCTCGTATCCATTGACGGCGGCACTCCTGCAGAATCCAAAGGCCGATGATGTTCTTGAGAAAAGAGGTCTTCCCTCCGCAGCCGCCTTCATTTGTGATATTGGCCGCGGCAGAGGCCGTATTGATGACAGGGCGAGGAAGCTCTGTCCCCAGAAGGGACCAGGTCCCGCAGGACAGGAATAGGAAGTCCTCCTCCTCCGTCGGCACAGCCACCATAGCGCTCTGAGTATCATGGCCTGCCACGGTCACTACCTTGATTTCCGGCACCTCCAGCTCTTCCTGGAGCTCCTTTGTCAGCACGCCCAGTTCCGTACCTGGATCCACAAGCTTTGGCAGAATGCCAGCTGGCAGATTCAGCCTCTTCAGGACGTCCTTCGCCCAGACCTCTCCCCCTGCCGCCATCATCTGGCTCGTGGAGGCTATCGTCTTTTCCGCCACCTTTTCCCCGCAAAGGAAGTAGCTGAAAAGATCCGGCATAAAGAGGAGCGTCCTTGCCTGCCGCAAAAGCTCCGGTCTTTTCTTTGCAAGGGCTGCCAGCTGAAACAGCGTGTTGATGGGCATAATCTGGTTGCCCGTGAGTGCGTAGAGCTCTTCGCGTGGAAGCACCGCTTCCACGGCTTCCACCATCCCTTCCGTCCGTCTGTCCCGATAATGCACAGGGTTTTCCAGCAGATAGCCCTCTTCATCCAGGAGTCCGAAATCGACCCCCCAGGTATCTATGGCCAGGCTATCCACCGCTCCTGTCCGGCAGGCCTTACGGATGCCAGTCTTTACATCATGAAAGAGACGCAGGATATCCCAATACATTGTGCCCATCAGCCTGACAGACACGTTTTCGAAGCGGTGCACCTCTGCCAAGCGGATGGCGCAGCCGTCAAAGGTCCCGACGACTGCCCGCCCGCTGGAGGCTCCGAAGTCAAAGGCGAGCACGCGTCTTCCTTCGGCCATACAATCTCCTCCTCCGCTCAGCGATACATGGGTCCATAGGCCTTGCAGGCGCGGTAATCCTGTCCTTCCTTATCCATGCCAAAGGCATTCCAGGCTGCTGGGCGGAAAATATCTTCCTCCGGCACATTGTGCATGCAGACCGGGATGCGCAGGATCGAGCAAAGGGTGATGAGGTCCGCGCCGATGTGGCCGTAGGTAATGGCTCCGTGATTCGCGCCCCAGTTGTTCATCACGTCGTAGGCAGAGGCGAAAGCCCCCTTTCCCGTGAGCCGCGGGGTGAACCAGGTGCAGGGCCAGGTGTAGTCCGTGCGCTTCCAGAGCTTGTCCGAGACCTCATCCGGCAGATTGACCGTATAGCCCTCCACCAGCTGGAGCACCGGGCCAAGTCCTTTTACGATATTGACGCGGACCATCGTCGCCGGCATCTCGCCGCGGGTCAGATAGCGGGAGGAGAAGCCGCCGCCCCGGAAGTAGCCATTGTCCGCCGGGCACCACTGGGTTGCATCAAGGCAAGCCTTCTGATCATCTTCCGTCATCTCCCAGAAGGGCTTGATGACCGAGCTTCCGTCCTTGTCCTTGACCTCGCCGCAGGCATCGAGGCAAGCAGCACCGGAATTGATGAGATGGAGGAACCCTTTGCCTTCCTTTGCTTTTCCCTCCAGCTCGTAGCCCGTCGCCTTCTTGACGGCCTCCGGGCTCCAATAGGTGCGGACATCGGCAAAAATCTGTGCCCGGTTCGTTAGGAGCTTGTTAAAGAGCATGGCGACACCGTTGAGTGTGTCGTTCTCCGTCGCAAGGATGTAGCTTTCCCGCGCGCCTTCCCAATCGAAGGAAGAATTCATCAGCGCCTCGGCAAAATCGCCGTTCGGATAGAAATCTGTCCACTGGCGCTGGCCCTGGAAACCGCCTGCAATGGCATTGTGCCCGACAGCTTCCTCCTCGCAGCCCTTCGGCAGGTTCGGATTGCCATTATAGAGGTCCTTCATGATGCACATCATCTTGACGACGAATTCCCAGGCCTCTTTCTTCTGCTCATCCGTTTTCCGGGCAAAGTCCGGATTCTTGTCGAAGCCTTCCTTGCAGTGCTCCTTCGTCCAGGCCAGAGCTTTCTCATACTCTGCCTTGTCGTAGATGCCCTCCGTCATGCGGCGGATGATTTCCACCTCGTCCACGGACTCAATGCGCATGCCGAGATATTCCTCAAAGAAGTCCGGATTGATGATGGAGCCGCCGATACCCATGGTGATGGAGCCGATCTGGAGATAGGACTTGCCCCGCATCGTGGCGGCTGCCACAGCAGCACGGCCGAAGCGAAGAAGCTTCTCCTTCACATCCTCGGGGATTTCCGTCGCATCTGCTTCCTGCACATCATGACCATAAATGCCGAAGGCCGGAAGACCCTTCTGGGCATGGCTGGCAAGGACAGAGGCGAGATAGACAGCGCCCGGTCGCTCCGTCCCATTGAAGCCCCAGACGCCCTTGATGGTCATGGGATCCATGTCCATTGTTTCCGAGCCATAGCACCAGCAGGGAGTGACGGTCAAGGTGATATCCACGCCGGCCTTCTTGAACTTATCCGCACAGGCCGCCGCCTCTGCCACCCGCCCGATTGTCGTATCTGCGATGATGACCTTCACCGGCTCGCCATTCGTGTAGCAGAGATTTTCCTCAAACAGCTTCTTCGCCGACTTCGCCATGCCCATCGTCTGCTCTTCCAGGGAGCCGCGCACATTTAGAATCCCGCGCCGTCCATCAATCGTCGGACGAATGCCAATAACCGGATAGTCCCCAATCAATCTGCTCTTTGCCATGATGTATTCCTCCTGTACAGCAATTGTTTTGGAACTTTCTCATTTCTGTACTGAGTATACCCTCTAAAGAGCTTCCATTCTCGCCTTATCTTATGGTAGAATATAACCATATTATCTTTTTGTAGATTTTGTATATTTCTACAAATACAAACAGGAATTAAGAAATTGGCTAAATATTGATGTTTTTAGCCATAAATATAATGATATATTCCAATAATATGATGATATTATCTTTTATAAGAGCAGGAGGAAATGACTATGAAGCACGATGGCTATAATGAATTTCGACAGCGGGGCCGCTTTGATTTCCCGATTGAGTTTCATCACGTGGACTCTCATCATCCTCGCTTCTGCATGCCCTACCACTGGCATATGGAATATGAGATCGACCTCGTACTGCAAGGGAGCCTTTCCCTAACGCTAAACGAGCAGCAGATCCTTGCAAAGCCTGGCGATATCATCTTCATCCGTGATGGTGTCATCCACGGAGGGAGTCCCCAAACAGCGGATACGGTCTACGAATGCATTGTGTTCGATATGAACAAAATGCTGGCAGGCACCCACACCTTCCAGGAGCGCATCGAGGATATCCTCCATCATGTCATACGCATCAATAAATACATCCCTGCAGCGACGCCAGATATTCCCGCCCTCATGCAGCAATTATTCTCAAGCATGAAGACCGAGCATCCGGGCTACGAATTCGTCATCACCGGATTTCTATATAGCTTCCTCGGGTTCGTCATGAAACACAATCTCTGGCATCAGGCAGGGACCATTCCCCAGCTGGAGCACAATCGGAAGCGCATTACCCAGCTAAAGCAGACCTTCCAGCTCATCGACTCCTCCTACCAAAAGCCTCTGACCCTGAAGGACATGGCCCAGGCTGCCAATCTCACCCCAAACTATTTCTGCCGCTTCTTCCAGAAGATTACCCATCGCAGCCCCATCGACTATCTGAATCGCTATCGCATCGAAATGGCCTGCCTCAAGCTCCTTCAAACAGAGGACTCCATCACAGAGATTTCCTTTTCCTGCGGTTTTAACGATCTGAGCTATTTCATCAAGCTCTTCCATCGCTACAAGGGGATCTCCCCCCTGAAGTATAAGCAGTCTATGAAGCCGACTTCCACAAGTCCTGTCTAAGCTTTTCCGTCTCCCGCGTGTGTCTCTTCCACAGGAACACAAAAAGAGAGCCGTCCTCTGAACACAATGGTCCAGAGGACGGCTCTCTTTGCCCGAAAAGCTATGTCGTGCGCACAAGAGTCACTAGGAGTGCCAGCGCCTTTGTTACGCCTCTTTTTGCTCGGCCTCGTAGGCCTCCCGGAGGGCGTTTGCCAGCTGATCGGGGCAGCTGGTGTCCTTGGCGCCGCAGTGGGTGCCCTGGACACGCTCTATGACATCGTCGATGTCCATCCCCTCCACAAGGCGCGAGATGCCCTGAAGGTTGCCATTGCAGCCTCCCTCGAACTCAATATGTCGGATCCTCTTCCCATCGAGCTCCACGCGAATCCTCTTCGCACAGGTGCCGCTCGTCTGATACTCGTATGTCATCGTTTTCCTCCGTCCAATACAACATTTGAAGATATCTGAAGCTCCTGGATTTCCTCCACAGAGAGCCCTGATATCCGCGCAATAGTTTCCAGGGGCATATTCATAGAGAGCATCGTCTTTGCAGACTCCTTTGCCTTCTCCCGCTTGCCCTGCTCCATGCCGTCACTATAAATTCCCAGGCTCAAATTGCACATGCGCGTTTGCTCCTCTTCCATTTTCTTATTGAGCTCAATATCGTATTCCTTCTCGAGGATCGCTTCCTTAGGAATTCGCCTTTGAAAGCAGCCAATAGTGACATAGTTTTAGACACGAATGCGGTCGACGATGAGGTGGCCGTCTTCCACTTCCTTTCTATGGCAGTGGGGGCATTCGTTTTCGATGAGGCCGGTGTAGCCGCAGACGGGGTCGCGATCCACCGGGTGGTTGATGGAGAAATAGCCCATGTCTGCGTCGTGCATGGCGCGGACGACGGCCTCGAAGGCCTTTACGTTCTTTGACGGGTCGCCATCCATCTCGATGTAGGCGATGTGGCCCGCATTCTCGAGGGCGTGGTAGGGCGCCTCGATGCGGATCTTGTCGATGGCCTTGATGGGATAGTAGACGGGCACGTGGCTGGAGTTCGTCATGTAGGTGCGGTCCGTCACGCCCTGGATGATGCCGTACTTCTTCCGGTTCGCCCGCTGGAACTGGCCGGCGGTGGACTCGGCCGGCGTGCCGAAGGTGGACCAGTTGCGATGCTCCGCCTCCGTGTAGGCATCCGTCCGCTCCCGCAGGTGGGAGACGATCTTAAGCCCCAGCTCCTGGGCCTCCTCGCTCTCCCCGTGGTGCTTGCCGATGAGGGCTACGAGGCACTCGGCGAGGCCGCAGAAGCCGATGGAGTAGGAGGCGTGCTTTAAGACGTCCTTGATGGAGTCCGTGGGCTTCAGCTTGTCGCTGTCCATCCAGACCCCCTGGCCCATGAGGAAGGGGTAGTTGTAGACGTGCTTCGCCTCGATGACCTTGAGCCGCTCCAGCAGGTAGTCGTGGCAGAGTGTGATGTACTCGTCATAGAGCTCCCAGAAGCGAGTGAGGTCCCCCTTCGCCTCGATGGCGAGCTTCGGGAGGTTGATGGTGGTGAAGGAGAAATTGCCCCTGGAGCCCGACTCCTCCGGGCCGTTGACATTGCTCATGACGCGGGTGCGGCAGCCCATGGTGGCCACGGCGCTGTTGTAGTCGCCGGGCTTGTAGTACTGAAGGTTGTAGGGGGCATCGATATTCACGAAGTTCGGGAAGAGGCGCTTGGCGCTGACCTCGCAGGACCGCTGGAAAAGGTCGTAGTTCGGGTCGCCAGGGTTGTAGTTCACGCCTGCCTTCAGCTGGAAAACGGAGATGGGGAATATGGGCGTCTCTCCGTTGCCGAGGCCCGACCAGATAGCGTTCAGGACCTCCTTCGTGGCGAGGCGTCCCTCCGGCGAGGTGTCGAGGCCGTAGTTGATGGAGGAAAAGGGCACCTGGGCACCGGCGCGGCTGTGGAGGGTGTTGAAGTTGTGGATGAGGGCTTCCATGGCCTGGTGGGTCTCCTCCTCCACGTCGGCGCAGGCGAGATGGTAGATTTTCTCCGCATCGCTTTTGAGCTCCTCCGGGGAAAGCTGGCGCTCCTCGGGAAGGGCTGCCGCGAGAGCCTCCTCGATGGCGCGAATCGAGCGGTCTGCCCGCTCCTTCATTCCCTCCTCCGCATAGAGGCAGGATTCTCGGTCGAGGGCGGCCTCGAAGGCCTTGCCAAAGTCCGTATCCCGACCGAAGGCGTCAATGCCGAAGCGATAGAGCACGGAGCGCTCTGCCTCGCTCTCCACCGCCTTATGGAAGGACTTTGCCACCCCCTCTGCCATGGCGTAGTCAAAGGCATTGATGCTCTGGCCGCCGAACATGTCGTTCTGGTTCGACTGGATGGCGATACAGGCCAGGGACGCATAGGCCCGGATGGAGTTCGGCTCCCGGAGGAACCCGTGGCCCGTGGAAAAGCCCCCATGGAAGAGCTTCAGGAGATCAATCTGGCAGCAGTTGAAGGTGATGAGGGAGAAGTCCTTGTCGTGGATGTGAATCCAGTTCTCCTTGTCCGCCTTGGCATACTTCTCGTCGAGGACGTAGTTGTCGACGAAGTGCTTCGCGCCCTCGGCCCCCAGCTTCAGCATGATGCCCATGGAGGCATCCGTGTTGATATTCGCGTTGTCCCGCTTGAGATCCGAGTCCACCGCATCCGCAAAGAAGATGTCCCGGTAGGACTTCATCAGGTGCTTCTGGGCCTCCCGGCGGTCCGCATGCTTCTGGCGATACTTGATGTACTTTTTCGCGATGTCGTAGAAGTCCTGCTTCATGAGCTCCTGCTCGACGAGATCCTGGATCTCCTCGACGCTCACGTTCTCCCGGTCGGCAATATCCATCTCCACGAGCATGGTGACCCGATTGATGTCCCGCTCCGTCATCTTCTCGCCCGCATCGAGGTTCGCCCCGGCAATGGCGTTGGCAATCTTCGCGCGATCGTAGGGCACCTGGCTCCCGGATCGCTTCGTCACAGTCTTTAGTGTCATAAAAAATAGGCGCAACCGCCCGCTATCCCCCTATATCTTGTGTAGTCGAGTCATAAATTCCTTAGATATTGTATCAAGTGGAGAGCGGGATGTCAATGATAGATTCGTGGCCGAAAGCAGAGGATAGATTCTTAGCCGGAAGCGGATGCCTGCCATTTTCGGAGTTACCTACGCGCGGGCTCCCCCTGCCCTTCGGGCACCCCCCTCCCTGAGGGAGGCTTTAATTCGTGTCTTTTTGAAATGGTATGCATTGGCAAGTTTGCTCACAGACACCCTTTCCATGAAGAAACGTGCCTCCCTGCTTCGAGTGCCTCCCTCGGGGAGGGAGGTGGCACGCGGAGCGTGACGGTGGGAGCCCGCCCGTAGGAACAAACGTCGATACTCTGCCGAACCGACCGGCTTCTATCCAGCCGGAAAACCCGAGCCAAAAGAACAAAAGAAAAAGACCCGGTTGCCCGAGTCTCTGTTTTTGAAGTGGTGCGGTCGATGGGACTTGAACCCATACGTCTTGTGAACACTACCCCCTCAAAGTAGCGCGTCTGCCAATTCCGCCACGACCGCGTATTAAATTGTCGGCTTTCGCCGGTAGAAATCAAGTGGTGCGGTTGATGGGACTTGAACCCATACGTCTTGTGAACACTACCCCCTCAAAGTAGCGCGTCTGCCAATTCCGCCACGACCGCGTATTAAATTGTCGGCTTTCGCCGGTAGAAATCAAGTGGTGCGGTTGATGGGACTTGAACCCATACGTCTTGTGAACACTACCCCCTCAAAGTAGCGCGTC
>CAMCRT010000059.1 GCA_945877355.1 uncultured Mitsuokella sp.
GCAGACATGCGTATATCAGGAACGAGGCATCCCACAAGGTTTGTGATTGAGCCAACTTTTCTATGACTTACCTCCCTTTCTACAGCAGTGTTTTCCTCTCTTCCAGCCCCTTGGGCAAAGAAAAAAGACCTCCGGGGAAAACCTCGGAGGTCTTGGTATTTCTGGCAGAGAGGGTGGGATTCGAACCCACGGTGGCTCATCACCACACTTGATTTCGAGTCAAGCACCTTCGACCACTCGGACACCTCTCCAATAGGCCCGCATCGCTACGAACACGAAACAGTATAGCATAGGAGAGGCGTCCCTGTAAAGACTTAAATATCCATGGGGACGATATTTTCTTCCTTCATGAAGGCTGCGAGCTTCTGTACGCCCCGCATGACCTCCTGGTAGTTCTCCGGGGTCAGGGACTGGGGGCCGTCGGAGAGGGCCTTTGCCGGGTTCGGGTGGACCTCCATCATGAGGCCGTCCGCACCGGCGGCGATGGCGGCGAAGGCCATGGGCTTTACCATGCGCCACTTGCCCGTGCCGTGGCTCGGGTCCACGATGATGGGCAGATGGGAAAGGTGCTTGATGGCGGCGACAGCCGAGAGATCCAGGGTATTGCGGGTGTAGGTCTCATAGGTGCGGATGCCGCGCTCGCAGAATACCACATTCGGGTTGCCGGCGTTCATGATGTACTCCGCCGCATTGAGCCACTCGTCCAGCGTCGCCGCGAGGCCCCGCTTCAGGAGCACCGGCTTGCCGCACTTGCCCACTTCCTTCAGGAGGCCGAAGTTCTGCATGTTGCGGGCGCCCACCTGGAGCATGTCCGCGTACTCGGCGACCCGGTCGATGGCCTCCACCGTGGTGACCTCCGTGACGACGCGCAGGCCCGTGCGCTCTCTGGCCTCCGCCAGGTACTTGAGCCCCTCTTCCTCGAGGCCCTGGAAGGAGTAGGGGCTCGTGCGGGGCTTGTAGGCGCCGCCCCGGAGGAACTGGGCGCCGGCAGCCTTCACGATGTCGGCTGCCTCGAAGAGCTGCTCCTTCGACTCGACGGCGCAGGGGCCGGCCATGACGACGGGAGTGCCGTCACCGATCTTGACGCCTGCCACGTCGATGACGCTGGACATGGGGTGGAACTCCCGGCTGGCCAGCTTGTAGCTCTTGGAGATGGAGACGCTCTGCTCCACGCCCGGCATCGCATCGATGGGGACGGAGGCGAGGCGCGTCTTGTCGCCGATGACGCCGACGATCTTCTGGCTGGCGCCCTCCATGACCTTGGCGGTGAGGCCTGCACCTTCGACGGCTTCGATGACGCCCTTGATATTCTCTTCCGTGGCGTCCGGGTTCATGATGATGACCATATTGTACTCCTATCTAATGTCCTGTAGAATCTATGCCACAATCAAGGGAAATTTCCCAAGAGAGCGTAGCCAAATGCATTTCTCCCGCACGGCCGACAGGGATTCGGCGAGGGTCGCCTCATCGCAGCCCAGCTCCAGGTCGAAGAAAAAGATGTAGGCGCCAAGCGTCGTGCGGGCGGGCCGGGACTCGATGCGGGTCATGTTGATGCCCCGCTCGGCGAACTCCCGCAGCACCTCGTAGAGGGCGCCGGCCCGGGTGCCGTCCATCTGGCAGATCACGAGGGTCTTCGTGGCCTCAGGGAGGGCTTCGGTGCTCCCCCTGCGGACGAGCTGGAAAAATCGGGTGGCGTTTGCCATATTGTCCTGGATCTCCGTGGCGAGGGTATGGAGCCCATTGAGCTTCCCTGCCCTCTCCGTGCATATGGCCGCCCAGCCGGAGGAGGCGGGCTCTGCTGCCACGAGCTCCGCCGCCCGGGCGGTGCTGGGGGTCTTTATGAGCTCGGCCTTTGGAAAGTGGGCCCTGAGATACTCCCGGCACTGGGAGATAGGCTGGGGATGGGAGAGGATGCGCCGCACCTCCCCGATCCCGCACTTTGCCATCAGGTGGTTGTGGACGGGCCAGACCAGCTCCCGCAGGACGCAGAGGGCATCCGTGTGGGCGAGGGTGTCCAGGGTCACATTGATGGAGCCCTCCAGGGAGTTCTCCACCGGCACGATGGCGCTCTCCGTCTCCCCCTCCTCCACCGCCTGGATGGCGGCGAAGATATCGGGGTAGATGACGAGTTCCACGGATTCAGGGAGCTTTGCCGCGAGGTAGCGCCCCGCCGCCTCGCTGTGGGTGCCTAGGGGGCCGAGGATTGCCATGCGTCCCTTTCCGTGCTTTTCCTTATGCATCGCCCAGCTCCTTCAGCTTCATGAGCTCCGGATAGAGATCCCCGATGGAGTCGGTGAGGGTCTCCTTCGGATGGAGGATCTCCAGCACCGGCTTCATGGTCCTCTTAAATTTTTCCTCGTCCTGCATGAGGGCGAGGATGGCACTCGTATTGATGGCATCGGCAAGGGCCGTGTGCTGGGTGCCCTCGAATTTATGGTCGATGGCCCCCAGGGCATGCTCCAGGGCCAGGTTGTGGTGGAGGCCCAGGCGGCTGTCAAACTCCTGCTGGAGGTCGACCCAGCGATCGTCGAGCCAGCTGGTATCAAAGTCCGGCAGCTTGAAGCGGCACTCGCTCCGGAGCTGCTTGATGTCGGAGAGGCTCCAGGAGTAGATCTTCACATCCTCCGAGTTGCCCACCCAGTCGAGGAAGGCCCGGAAGGCGTCGGCGTAGACGGGCTGGCCAGCCACCTTCGCCTCGGTAATGCCGGTGAGCTCCTTGATATGCTTTTTGATGGGGCCGTACTCCGGGCGCACGTAGGTCTGGAAGGTCGCCTCCTGCTGGAAGTCGTCGCCAAGGCGCACGGCACCGATTTCGATGACTTCCTCATTGAGCCGGCGCCTGACGTCCCGATAGGCCCGATTCACAGGATTCATCTCTAGATCCACCACAATATGTTTCATCATTTCCCGCACTTTCTCGCGAGGCCTCTGCCCCATTCCCCTGCGAACCGGGGGTATGCCCCCTAAAAAACGTATGCTTCTATTGTAAAGGATTCTCGCCCTTCTTTCAATACTTTGTTGCAATATATGTTTACATGTATCTGCGCTCCCCCGAGAAGACATTCGATTCTGTAACTGCCAGCATCAAGACTCCCTCCGTCACGCCTTCGGCGTGCCACCTCCCTCTAGAGGGAGGCAAGCAAGCCTCATGCATTCTGGCAATAGAAAGCTTCGGATATCTTGCTCATACGTCCTGCCTGACAGCCTCCTGCTCCGTACCTTTCCGTTGCGAGCCGGTGAATTTAGTCTCGTCCCCCTCTAGAGGGGGATGACCCGAAGGGTCAGGGGGAGTCTACGGGAAAGCTGATTCAGGGAGCTCTTCGGGCGAGTCCTATATAAAGAAAACCCGGCCAGCCGGGCGGGTTTTTTATTTCTTGCTGCAGAAGTCGCGCCATATCTTGCGGTAGGCGGTCTCCAGCTCCTGCATGTATTGTTTTTTGTTCATGAGGGCCGACTGGCGGACGTTGGCGCGGAGGCCGGAGTGGTAGGCTCCGATGAGCTCGGGGCTTCTCGCGATCTGGACGGCCCGGCGCACATAGTTGATGTCATTTTCCACCAGGAGCTCCTCCACGCCGGCATTTCGGAGGATGGAGGCGCCGAAGCGGCTCCCGTGGCTGCGGCCCCGGAGGGAGATGACGGGAACCCCCATGTAGAGGGCCTCGCAGGTGGTGATGCCCCCATTGTAGGGCATGGTGTCGAGAGCGATGTCCACCTCCCGGTAGGCCTCCAGATAGTCAGGGCTGTAGGGCCGAAGCTCCACCCGCCCGCTCGAAAGCCCCAGGCGGGAGAGCCGCTCCCGGACGATCTTTTCCCCGGAGGGGATGGAGCAGAGCTTGTTCTTCAAGAGGAGGCGGGAGCCTGGCACCTGGTCGAGGATGCCCCGCCACAGGAGGATGACCTCGTCCGTGACCTTCGCGAAGTTGTTGAAGCAGCCGAAGGTCACGTAGCCATTCCGGAGCACGGGGGCCTCCATGGCAGCGGGCGGCATCTCCCGCACGAGGCTCGGGGCGTAGCAGAGATGGGAGTGCGGGAGGCGCAGGGCTTTTTCCACAAAGGCCTGCTCTGCCGCGTCTCCCTCCGGCATCGTCACATTGTCCGCCAGGAAGTAGTCCACACAGGAGAGCCCCGTCGTCGCCATATAGCCGATGCCCGAGATCTGGACGGGAGCCGGGCGGTAGGCCATGATGGGCAGCGCGGTCCCCTGGGTGTGGCCGGAGAGGTCAAAGAGGATGTCGATGTGGTCCTCGGATATGAGCCGGGCCGCCGTGCGGGGGGAGCGGCCGGAGAGGTCACGAAAGGAGACAGGAGCCGTCATGATGCGCTTCGTCACCGCGTCTCGCCGCCCAAGGCTGTAGAGGTGGACGGTGAAATGGCTGCTGTCAAAGGAGCGGATCAAAGGCTCGATAAAGGAGGCCACCACGTGCTCCCGGAAGTCCGGGGAGATGTAGCCGATGGCGAGCTTTTTCTCGGGGAGCTTTGCCACGTCGGCGTGAAGATACGGCGTTACTCCCATGAGGGTCTCAAAGCGCTTCGCAAGGGCGAGGGATTCGCCGGGGCCCTGGGTGCGGTAGTTCCGGAGGAAGAGCTCTTTGCTGTAGAGGACGGCCTTTGCCAGGGGGTCTTCTGCCAGCTCGGAGGCCTTGTGGACGGTCTCTGCCGCTGCCTCGGGATTGGCGGCGAGGTACTCTCCGTCTGTGAGCCAGCCGTAGGCCTTCCGAAGAAGGGCCCGGAGGATAAGGGCATTGCCGCTCTCGGGATCAAAGCCTGCTAGCTCCCGCTCGGCCTGCTCTGTGATGGCATGGAGGGCCGGAAGCTCCTCGTCGAGGCGGAACTCTGCCGCAGCGACGCCGGCCTTTACGAGGGCGGCCCGGAGGTGTTTGGGGTCGGCCTTCAGGACCTCGCCGGCAAGGGTGGCGGCCTCGTCGCGCTCGCCGGAGTAGAGGGCGGCCTCTGCCATGACGGCCACGCCGTCGAGACGGCCGTCTGTCGTATCGTAGAGCTCATGGGCCGCGGCGCGCATGCCCATGAGGTCCCCATCGGCGGCAAACTTGTCCGCCAGCTTCAGCCAATTTCGCGTCTCATCCGTCATGCTCTCTCACCTAATACGCTTTCAAGTTACGTGGGTTACGTGTACCCCCACGCGACCCCGTCTCCGCAGGCGACCGTGCGCTTATCTGCCTAAATACCGGCCTCCATTCAAAACGCGCTTCGCTTGAACGGTGAATTCCGGCCGGGGGGCAGAACGCGCACTTTCCTCGCCTGCTCCGCTTAAAGGGTCGCGCAGGGGTACACGACCCTACTCCATCAAATTCTACACACCTTATATCTCATACTTCTGGGTGCAGCTCATTTCCATACTCCCGCAAGAAGGCGCGTTGGTAGCCTCTATAGGAGGGGGCCAGGGGCTTTTCCTTGGGGCAGTGGATGCACCAGAATTCTGCCTCCTGGTTTGGGACCACCACCCGGTAGCCGTGGCGGCGCATCTCCATGCACATGGAGGTGTCGTAGAGGTGCCAGCCGGTGAAGATGTCCTCCCGCCAGGGCAGGTCGTACTGGGTGGCGATGAAGAGGCCGTCCACGGCTTCCACGTCGATGTAGTCCCCCTCTGGCTCCATACAGTGGGAGTCGATGACGCTCTCCGGCTCGCAGGCGTGGAGCACCCGGCCGTAGGTCCGGAGGGCCTCCCACCAGACGCCGGACTTTGGGAGGCTCCGACAGCCGATGACGCCCACGGCGCCGATGGTCTCGTCGGCGAAGATCCGCAGGAGGTCCGCCACGAGGCTCTTGTTCACCACGAGGGTGTCCTGGTGGAGGTACACCTTGTACTTGGCGCCGGACCTCCGCTGTCCCTCGTTGTACCCGGCGCACATGGAGACCGCCCCTTCGATGGGGATGTACTCCGCCGTAAAGCCCTCTGGGAGCTCCAGGGCCTCCAGGTAGAGGCGGCACTCCTCGTACCATTCCTGGCTGTTCACGCAGGTGATGAAGGCCACCTTTTTCGCGTCCAGTATTCTCTCCATCTCACGCCTCCTCCCCATCAAAATCCATCAGCAGCCGGCGAAGCCTCTGGGCCTGGTCCGGGCTCAGGGCCTCCTGTATGCCTGCCTGCAAAAGGCCACGTACGAGCCAGCGCCGCTTGCCACTCTCCTGCCACAGGGTTCTGTAGAACCGCAGGGGGTGGTACACCGTCTCATTGATAAAGGAAGCCAGATAGTCCGGGAAAAGGCCGATGCGGTCGTAGAGGGCCCAGAGGGCGCGGACGGACGCCCCCGACGCCACGCCGTACTCGATGCGGTGGAGCAGCCGCGACAGAGCCTTTCGGTCTCCCGCCGTAAACATGGACTTCAGGAGGGCCAGCTCCGGCATAGACCTGTCCGCCTTCACGATGTAGAACTCCGCCGTGAGGTCCTCGGGATTTACGAACGCCGCCGCCTCCAGCTGGGAAAGGATGGGGCTCCCTGGCTTTGGGAGCCGGGTCTGGGCCCGGGCCGTCATGTTCTTGTAGTAGGAGGCGGAGAGCAGCGTCTCGAACTCCGGCAGGGCATAGAGCCGCGCCGCCACGTTGTAGTAGTGGCCCCGCTGCAGGTCCTCCAGCACCGACCAATGGCGGATATTGCGGAAGCTCGTGAGGAAGGAGCCCGTCTCCTTCAGGAAGGTGGAAAAGCCCGCTGCGATATCCTGGGGGTTGCCAGCCGGCTCCAGCGTGAGGTCGCCGATGATGTAGTCCAGGCTCCCCCTCGGCAGCGGGAGCGGTGTCGCCAGGTAGTCCAGCTCGATAAACTCCGCCCCCGTGTCCTCGTAGGGGGCGAAAGTCTCCCGCTCCTCCGCACAGGCATAGAGATTCGCATTCGGAAGCATCTCCCGGAGCCCAGAGAGGTACGACAGGCTCTCCACCACGAGGATGGAATAGGCCACGCCCGAGGGCGTCAAAAACGATAAAAGCTCTGGACGTATCTTCTCCGCCATCGTATAGCTCCGCCCCTTCCTCCTGCTAATTCAAAATCCGGCATAATCTTTCTTTTTATTCTACGAGAAATCCCCAGATTCCTTCTTTTCAAAAAAATCCCTTCAAAAACTCTTGGCAAAATGCGTCAAAGCCCTTTCGCCACCATGTTCTAATTGACTTATTCCTCTGCGTTATATACAATAGGGAAAAGAAAACGTTTCACGGGAACGGACAATTCGTGAAATCCATTGAAAGCACAGGGGAGAATACACCTCTCCTGCTATTTCCGTATGTGAAACTGTACCAGAAGCCTCACAGCTCGGAGCGTGGTCTCGTGTCATGAAAATCTTGCGCATTCTTATCGCTTTTCTCTTCCTTCTCCCCCTTTTTGCCCAGTCGGTGGCCTACCCTGTTCCACGGCTGCATAAGACGATAAACGTGGGGTATCTGGCCTCCCAGACGGGCCCCGACAGCCCGGAGCAGCTGCTCCTCTTGTATACCCGCCGCTACCTAAGCGAGGTCTCCCGTCGGACGGACTGGCAGTATGTCTTTCTCCCGGTGCCCGCCGGTCAGGAGCTCGATATGCTGCGCTCCGGCGCCATCGATCTGTACTATCCCTATCCCGACTGTCTCCAAGCCCCCGGCTTTCAAAAAAGCGAAGGCTATGTCGCCTACGTGCTGCTCTCCCTCTATGGCTCAAAGAATGACGGCACGACCCAGTCGGAGGATCCCTCCACCCTGTCGGGCCGCAGAATCGGCCGCCTGGCAGCGGAGGAGGATGCCTCCAATCTCGACCACTTCCTGGCGCGCCATGACATCCGGGCCACCGTCACAGACTACCCGGACACCGCTTCGCTCCTAGCTGCCTTCACCCGGGGCGACATCGACTTCTTCCTGCTCCATGAAAATCCCATCCCGGATACGGCGCAAAAGGCCTTTTCCATCTTCATCGAGTCCGCCAGCTTCCTAGCGACGGAGGAAAATGCCGACCTCATCAAGAAGCTCAGCGACAACGTCCTCCTCATCGAGCTCACAAACCCCGGCTTCGAGACACGGATTGAAGGAAACTACTTTGACAAAGCCCAGACAGATATCCTCTATTTCACGGCCGCCGAGCGGAATCTCCTGGACTCAGCCCCCACCATCCGCTTCGCTATCCCCCAGGGGGCCTCTCCCTACTTCGAGGATCTCAGGCAAGATATGACGGGCGGCATCCTCCCTGACATTCTAGAGGATGTCCACAAATCCGCCAACCTTTCCTTTGATTATGTACGGGTGCCGACCGGCAAAAAGGGCCTCGACATGCTGTCAAATAACGAAGTGGATGCCGTGTTCTGCGTCTACAGCAACACGGACTGGGCCCAGCAATTCTACATCTCCAACTCCTTCACCTTCGTCCCCATGACCCTCATCGTGCGCCGGGATGTGGAGGAGCTGCCCTCTGCGCCGCGGGTCGTCCTGCCGGACTGGTTCGGCGGTGCGCCGGAGTACCTCGCCACGGATCACCCGAACTGGAACATCTCCGTGGTGACGAGCCCGGAGGAATGTTTCCGCGCCCTATCGGACAAGGAATACGACGCAGCCCTCGTGCCCTCCCTCTATCTGCAGAAGGCGGCACCTCTTTCCCGCTATCCATCCCTGAAGAACTGGGATGTGCAGGCGATCCGACTGCCCATCAGCATCGCCATCGCGCCCCAATATCCCGATGCCAAGATCCTGCAGAGCGCCCTCTCGAAGGCCACGCTCAAGATCGACCAGGCCCACATCGATGAAATCGTCACGAAAAACATGGCCCAGCCCATGAATCCCTTGACCTATCTCAAGAGCAACAACGATATCTTCTTCGGCCTCGTGGGCGCCGTCCTCCTCGTGGCCATCCTCATCGCCGCCGGCATCCTGCGCTACCACTACAAGAAGCGTCAGGCAGAGGCCCTCTTTGAGCAGAACATCGAGCTGGAACGGGCCCTCATCCGGGAAAAGGAGCTCCGACAGTCCCGGGACTCCTACAAGCACCAGGCAGAGACGGATGCCCTCACGGGCCTCTACGACAAGGCGGCCATGGTTCGCCTCGCCAGGGAGGCGCTGGAGGAGCCTCTGGAGGACGATGCCTTCCACGCCCTCTTCGTCCTGGATCTCGACCACTTCAAGGAGCTAAACGACACCTACGGCCACCAGGCGGGCGACAAGGCCCTCATCGATTTCGCCAATGGCCTCAAGACCCTCTTCCGCGCCTCCGACTACATGGCGCGCTTCGGTGGCGATGAGTTCGTCGTCCTCATGACGGGCCTCCATGAGCTCAAGACCCTCGCAGACCGGGCCCGGGCGATCCTCTCCCTGGCAAAGTCCATCCCCCAGCCGGATGGAAAGCACATCCTGACGGCCAGCATCGGCATCGCGACGGCCCCTCAGGACGGCGCTACCTACGATGAACTCTTCGCCGCAGCAGACGCCGCCCTCTACAAGGTAAAGCGCGACGGCCGCGGCAGCTATCGCATGGCCTAAGGCGCAGTGTCCTGCGCCCCGCACCTCCCCTCGGAGAAAAGTCACGGGGAAAATACCAACAAAAAAACGGTTCGAATGAACCGTTTTTTTGCGCCTATTTACGCCAGGAAACGCATGCCAATGCGAAATTCCGCCTTAGAGGCGCTCGATGATGGAGGCGGCGTACTCCTCCGTCTTTGCCTTGCCGCCGAGGTCCGGCGTGAGCTCCGCCTCCGCCAGGGCCCTGTCCACCGCCCTGCGGATGCGCCCCGCCACCTCTGCCTCGCCGATGTGCTCCAGCATCATGCAGGCCGACCACAGGAGCGCCGTGGGGTTCGCGATGTGCTTCCCCGCGATGTCCGGCGCGCTGCCGTGGACCGCCTCGAACATGGCCATATCGGTGCCGATATTTGCCGAGGGCAGGAGCCCCAGGCCGCCGATGAGGCCGCTGGTGAGGTCGGAGACGATGTCCCCGTAGAGGTTCGGCATGACCATCACATCGAACTTCTCCGGGTGCATGACGAGCTCCATGCAGGTGGCGTCCACGATGTGGTCCGTCGCCTCGATGCTCGGGTGCTTCTTTGCGATGTCCCAAAAGATGGAGAGGAACAGCCCGTCGGAGAGCTTCAGGATATTCGCCTTGTGGACGCAGGTGACCTTCTTGCGCCCGTGGGTCTCCGCATAGCGGAAGGCGTCCTCGATGATGCGCTCGCTGGCCTTGCGGGTGATAATCTTCGTGGCGTGGACCGTGTCCGCGTCGATCTGTTTCTCCACCCCCACGTAGAGATCCTCCGTATTCTCCCGGAAGGTCACCACATCCACCTGGGGGAAGGGCGTCTTCACCGCCGCATTCGCCTTGGCAGGGCGGATATCGGCGTAGAGGTCGTACTTCGTCCGAAGCGTCACATTGAGGGAGCGAAAGCCCTTGCCGATGGGCGTCGTGATGGGGGACTTCAGCAGCACCCGCGTCCGCTCGAAGGACTGGAAGGCCGCCTCCGGAATCAGCGCCCCGTGGCGCTCATACTCCGCCTCCCCCACGTCGAAGCATTCATACTCCAGCGGCGCCCCCGCCGCCTTCAGGATCGATAGGGTGGCATCTGTGATCTCCGGGCCGATGCCGTCGCCCTTGAATACGGTGATTGATTTCATGCTGCGATACTCCTTTGCACTTCGCCCTTACTGGCGCTCCTCCCGAGGCACATACTCCATGAGCTCCCCCACATACTTTGCGGCGGGGCGAACGATACGGCCGTCGTAGAGCTTGTGCTCGATGTTGTGGGCGATCCAGCCCGCCGTGCGGGATAGGACAAAGAGCGGCGTGTAGAGATCCCGGGGGATGCCCAGCATCCGATAGGCGAGGCCGCTGTAGAAGTCCACGTTCGCGCTCATGGCGACGCCCTTCTTCTCGCTGAGATAGCTCGAGGCCACCCGCTCGAAGCGCCGGAAGAACTCAAACTCCCGCTCCATATTCTTCTGGTGGGCGAGCCGCGCCACCAGCTCCCGGATCAGCACTGCCCGCGGGTCCGAGAGGGTGTAGACCGCATGGCCGAGACCGTAGACGAGGCGGGAGGGATTGTCGAGCTCTCCCCGCAGGAGGCGGTCGATGACGGCGCGGATAGCATCGTCGTCCGCCTCCGGCCCCACGGCGGATATGACCTTGTCCATCATATTGGCCGTGCGCACATTGGCGCCGCCGTGGCGGGGCCCCTTCAGGGAGCCGATGGAGCTGGCTATGGTCGAGTAGATGTCCGTATCCGTCGAGGAGACCACCACATTCGTAAAGGTGGAGTTCGTGCCGCCGCCATGATCCGCATGGAGCAGCAGCATGACATCGAGGAGATGGGCCTCCTCCTGGGTGAAGGAGCCGTCGAGGCGCAGCATGGAGAGGATATTCTCCGCCGTGGAGTACTCCTGCCGCGGGTAGTGGAGCACGAGGCTCTCCCTGGCGTAGTAGTGCTGCTTGGCATTGTAGGCGTAGCAGCAGATACTCGGCAGCTTCGCCATGATGTCGATGCCCTTCACCAGTGTCCGGTAGGGGTCCGTGTCGTCGGGGCTCTCATCGTAGTTGTAGAGGGCGAGGATCGCCAGCTGGAGCTGGTTCATGAGGTTCTTCCCCGGGTGGCGCAGCAGGTGGTTCTCCAGGAAGCCGTCCGGCAGCTCATAGCCGTCCTTGAGGCGCTCCGAGTATTTCTGCAGGTCACTCTGGGTCGGCAGGCAGCCGAAGAGCAGCAGGAAGCAGGCCTCCTCATAGAGGTAGGACGTGTGCTCGCCGATGTGGACCATGTCGGCCACATTGACCCCCCGATAGTAGAGCTCGCCGTCTGCATCGACCTTGTGCCCGTCCGCGTCCAGCTTGTAGCCCACCACGTCGGCGATGCGCGTGAGGCCGATGAGCACGCCCGTCTTGTCCTCGTTGCGCAGGCCGCGCTTTACATTGTATTTCTTATACCACTCGCGCGGAATCTTCGTATAGTTCTGCGACATTCCGTAAAACTGCGCTAGGTTCAAATCCTTCTCCACCGTACCACCCCATGAAAGCTTACAATATTGAAATAGATTTATGCATTATTCTCTGAAAATGTTTCTTTTTTCCCTTTCAGAAGTATGAATGTATTATACCACAAAAACAAAATATGTAAATAATTTATTTTTTGTATACATTTTTAGCATAGAAGTCTTGTCATCTGCCCGGACTTATGGTAGGGTAAAGGCAGATATCGCGGAGAGCTTTCCCCACGATACGGCTAGAGAGACAGACAGGAGAGTGAGTCTATGACGCTGACAGAAAAGATCATTCAGGCACATTTGATAGAAGGGACGATGAAGCGCGGCGAGCCCATCGCCATTCGCATCGACCAGACCCTCACCCAGGACGCCACCGGCACGATGGCCTACCTCCAGCTGGAGGCCATGGGAATAGGCCAGGTAAAGACAGACCTCTCCGTGAGCTACGTGGATCACAATACGCTCCAGAGCGGCTTTGAGAACGCCGACGACCACCGCTACCTCCAGACCGTCGCCAAGAAGCACGGCGTCTACTTCTCCCGCCCCGGCAACGGCATCTGCCACCAGGTCCACCTGGAGCGCTTCGGCCGGCCGGGAGCGACACTCCTGGGCTCCGACTCCCACACGCCGACGGGCGGCGGCATCGGCATGCTCGCCATGGGTGCCGGCGGCCTCGACGTGGCCTGCGCCATGGCGGGCGAGCCCTTCGTCCTCAAGATGCCCCGCATCACCGAGGTGCACCTGACGGGCGCCCTCCAGAAGGGCGTGAGCTCCAAGGACATCATACTGAAGGTCCTCCAGATCCTCACGGTCAAGGGCGGCGTGGGCAAGGTCATCGAGTACACAGGCCCCGGTGTCGCCACCCTCTCCATCCCCCAGCGAGCCACCATCACGAACATGGGCGCCGAGCTCGGGGCCACCACCTCCGTTTTCCCCAGCGACGAGGTCACGAAGAGCTTCCTCACCCGGGAGGGCCGCGGCGATACCTACGTGCCCCTCTCCGCCGACGAGGACGCCCTCTACGACGAGCACATCGACATCGACCTCTCGGCCCTTGAGCCCATGATCGCCCTGCCCCATATGCCGGACGTGGTGAAGACTGTCCGAGAGGTGGCGGGGCAGAAGATCGACCAGGTGGCCATCGGCAGCTGCACGAACTCCTCCTACCGGGACATCATGACCGTGGCCAGCATACTAGACGGCAAGCACGTGGCGGAAAACGTCTCCCTCGTCCTCTCGCCGGGCTCCCGCCAGGTGCTCACCATGGTGACGGAAAACGGGGCCCTCGCGAAGATCCTCGCGGCGGGCACCCGGCTTCTCGAGTGCACCTGCGGCCCCTGCATCGGCATGGGCCAGTCCCCGGTGACGAATGCCTGGAGCCTCCGGACATTCAACCGGAACTTCAAGGGTCGGAGCGGCACCCTCTCGGCAAATGTCTGCCTCGTCTCCCCGGAGACGGCCGCCTGGAGCGCCCTAAAGGGCGTCATCGCCGACCCACGGGAGGCGGACTTCACCATCCCCGAGGAGCCAAAGGCCTTCCTCGTGGACGACTCCATGATCTACCCGCCCGAGCGGGAGCACCCTGAGGCGGTGGAGGTGATTCAGGGGCCGAATATCCGCCCGATTCCTGCCAATACCCCCATGGCGGACGCCATCGAGAAGACCGTCGTCATCAAGGTGGGGGACAACATCACAACGGATCACATCATGCCCGCTGGGGCAAAGGTACTCCCCTACCGCTCCAACATCGAGAAGATCTCCGAGTTCGTCTTCCGGGACGTGCAGCCGGGCTTCAAGGCCCACTGTCAGCAGGCGGGCGGCGGCCTCATCGTCGCCGGGGAAAACTACGGCCAGGGCTCCAGCCGTGAGCACGCGGCCCTCGCCCCCATGTACCTGGGCATCAAGGCGGTCCTCGCCAAGAGCTTTGCCCGCATCCACGTGGCGAACCTCATCAACTTCGGCATCCTGCCCCTGACCTTCAAAGATCCCGCCGACTACGACGCCATCGACGAGGGGGACACCCTCCGCATCGCAAATCTCGCGGATCTCGCCCCCGGAAAGCCCGTCACGGTGGAAAACGTCACGAAGGGAAAGGCCCTCACCGCCACCCACGCCCTCTCCGCCCTGGACATCGATATCCTCCACGCCGGCGGAAAGCTGAACTTCATCAAGGCAAAGCAGAAGGCCTGAGACTAGGCGCCGTAAGGAGCCCCGAAAATCTCGCCCTTCCCAAACGCACACAAATACCAAAAGCCCCGACGCTGAGCAGGCGTCGGGGCTTTTGGCTGTGTATTATATCTTAGGAGAGCTTTCCCTTCGGCTACGAGGGAATTGAAAGCCTGGATATAATATAGCACAGTTGAAACTCATTTTCAATAGTCTATTGAGAATTTTTTTCAGTTATTTTTTGATGTTGCAATGGGGCAGGTCGCCAAGCCCCGTGTACTGGGTCGCGCCGGGCGTGGCCACCCGGACCTCGCCGGGCTTTGCCATATTGGGATCCTCCTCGCAGACATAGCCGCTCCAGCCCGGCGTCGATACCCACTGGCAGGCCCGGCCCTTCGGCGTTTCCTCGTGGAGTGCCACGCCCGAGGCTCCAGGCGTCGCGACGCGCGCGGCATTAGGGGCCGCCGCCTCCTTCGGCGCGTCCTCGCAGACATAGCCGGCAAAGCCCGGCGTGGACACCCATACGGCCTCTCGATTCATTTTCTCGCTCATGGTGTACTCCTTTCGTCCTGTTCCCATTTCTCTGATGAACCAAGTATAGCACAGAAAGAAAGTAATGTAAAGTAATTATTTGTTACTATCCAATCTATTTTAGCACGCTGCGGAAGACATGCTCCGCGATGACCCCCTGCAGGAGAAGAAGGCCGGCGAGAAATACGAAGGCGTAGGAAAGGCCGATGGCGTGGGCCAGGAAGCCGATGGCGGCAGGCCCGGCCAGGATGCCGAGATAGCCGAAGGTGCCAACGGCTGAGACGGCGAGGGCCACGGGCATCTCGTCCTGCTTGCCCAGCAGGCTGAAGAAGAT
>CAMCRT010000060.1 GCA_945877355.1 uncultured Mitsuokella sp.
GCACGGTGGTGTGAGAGGTCGGCTGGTCAAATAATGGCCAGCCTCCTACTCGATTCTCACAGACGGCTGCTGGGTTTTGGGGGCATTTTGCTTGCCCATATTCTTTTCGGGTGCACAGCTATGGTATAATGGAGGGGAATGCAAAGGGGGAGAGGCATGCGATGGCATACAAAGAACGTGGAGCGCTTGCGCGCTATGTGGTGATACCTGTCCTGTTTCTTCTCCTGCTCGGCTGCATCTTCATCGTGGGGAGCTGGAATGCCTTTGTCATCACACCGGCAAAGAGCACGGTAGAGGCCTCAAAGGAATCTATCGATGCTATCCTGGCATGCTATGGCCAGGCCGCAGAGCAGGTGGCGGCGGATATGCCGCCCCTTGCAGAGGTGCAGCAGAAGAGACAGGCCAGGGCAAGGGCGTATGAGCTTCTCTACCATTCCTCCGCCGTGAGCCAGGAGGGAGCCTTCCTTGTACTGGACGAGGCCGGAGCAAGGGTCTTGGGTGATACGCATCTTCTCGGCAGGTATTACGACATTGCCCCCTCCGCTCCGCGGCTTGTCCTGTCTAAGATGGACGAGGCGCGGGATACGGTCGTGGTTTCCTCGCTCCTCCAGCAGGAGGGAGGACGTGACCTCTTTGTGGGCAAGCGGCTTTCCGATGGGTATCTCCTCTTCATCCTGCCGAGCGCAACGCTCTCCGAGCATCTGTCCGCCCCCATGGGGACGATCCTGTCGGATAGCCTTGGCAATGTGATCTTCCAGTCGGGAGGCGATTTCACCGAGGGCCCCTTGGAGCGGCTTGCGCCGGCATTTGCAAATATTGAGAATGGCAGCGTCGTCCTTTGGAAAGGTGCCCGCTTTTACATACGGGCGATCTCGATCCCGCAGGGGTATCGGCTGTATGCGGTCATGCCCGTGGACGATATTCTCATGAGCTACCTCATCGGTCTTGGCGTGCTTCTCCTCGCCGTCGCACTCTTTGTCCCGCTCGTTCTCGTGAATCTTCGTCGCGCTGCCAGGGCTACGGCAAAGGCTGTGAGGGAGGAGACCCTTGCACGCCTTGCCGCTGCTGAGCAGAAGCAGCTGGAGAGCCAGTTCAACCCGCACTTCCTATTTAATACCTTAGAGACCATCCGCTTCATGGTGGAGCTCATGCCAAAGGAGGCAGTGCACGTCATCGAGCTCCTGTCGGGAATCCTTCGATACAGCGTGAAGGGGCCGGAGCGGGTGACAATCCGGGAGGATTTGAAGCATATCGAGGCCTATATGGAGATCCAGAAGCTTCGCTTCGGAAAGCGCCTCCGTTTTACGGAGTCGATTCCCGAGGAGCTTCTCGATTGCTTCATTCCCCGGCTCATCCTCCAGCCGATCCTCGAGAATGCCGTGCTCCATGGCGCGGATCCAGAGGGGGCCGTTTCCGTCTGCCTCGCTGCGAAGGCGGAGGCGGGCTGCCTGTGCATCCTCGTGGAGGACGCGGGGAAGGGGATGGACGAGGCGGCGCTCGAAGCACTGCAGTGCAGTCTCCAGTGCGACAGAGCGACGAAGGAGCACATCGGACTTTGGAATGTGGCGCGGCGGCTCCGTATCCTGTACGGGGGAAAATATGGACTCGTGCTCGAGGGGCTGGCACCGGGCCTTCGGGTGACAATACGGCTGCCGATTGAGAGGAGGGCGGACGGTGAAGCGGATCGTCATAGCAGAGGATGAGGAAATCATACGCCAGGGCCTCATACGGACAATCGACTGGGGAATGATGGGGGCTGCCATCGTAGGCGATGCCGCCGATGGCAAGGAAGCCGTCGACCTCGTGCTGCAGGAATCGGCTGATATATTGCTGACGGATATCTGCATGCCCCGCATGTCAGGCCTGGAGGCTGCGCGGCTGTTGAAGGAACGGCATCCGGAGACGCGGGTGGTGCTGCTCACAAGCTATGCGGAGTTTTCCTATGCACAGGAAGCCATTCGCCTAGGCATCCTGGACTATCTCCTGAAGCCTGTCAAGCAGGAGGAGCTTGCTCGCGTCCTGGCGGGGATCGGGGGAGCGGCAGATAGCACGGCTGGGCAGAATCCATACGTCCGCGCAGCCAAGGAGGCCATAGCGTCGCGCTATGGCGAGCGCCTGAGCGTGGAGCATATCGCAGCGGAGCAGGGCGTGTCGGCAAGCTATCTCTCGCGCAAGCTCAAGGAGACCGAGGGCAAGACCTTTGGGGAGCTTTTGACGGAAAAGAGGCTGTCCTGCGCCGAGAGGCTCATTGCCGAGGGGCGTCTCCGCATGTATGAGATCGCCCTGGAGACGGGCTTTGGGGAGTACAAGAATTTTGCCCAGGCCTTCAAAAAGTACAGGGGAGTTGCCCCAAAGGATTTTCAGAGAAGACAGGAGGATTTATGACACTTCGCGATATCATCATCATCAGCGACCTGGATGGCACGATTGTGCCACGGGGTGGGCGCGTGTCGAAGGAGAATACGGAGGCACTCTATCGACTTGAGGCCCAGGGGGCTGTCTTTGCCATTGCCACGGGGCGCACGCCGGAGGCGGCGCGCGGCTATGTGGCGGAGCTGCCCATCACGGGCCCGTCTGTCTTTTTCAACGGAGCCATGCTCTATGACTGGCGGGCGGGAAGCGTGATCAAGATCTGTCCCCTTGCCAGCGGCGAGGATGGAGGTTTGTGGCCGCGCTTTGCTGCCTATTGCAAGGACACGCTCCAGGAGGCCTGCATCGAGATCTACACGGAGGACATCTGCCACATCATCACGGAGAAGGCCCACGACGATCCGCGCCTTGCGAAGGAATTCTATCGCTTCACCCACGGCAGCCTCAAAGAGCTTTCGGATCTTGGCAAAACGCCCTGGCTCAAGTTCTTCGTCTGCGACACGCCGGAGAACCTGCGGCGGGTGGAGCAGGCGGCAGAGGAATTCGGCATCACGGAGTACGCAAACGGCTTCTATTCCGAGGCAAACTACTATGAATTCGTGGCGAAGGGCGTCTCGAAGGGCTCCATGCTGCAGGCCATCCGAGAGCTTCCGGCATATCGGGGGAAGAAGATTATCGCGCTTGGCGACTATATGAATGATGAGGAGATGCTGAAGGCGGCGGATATCGCCATCGTGCCGGAAAATGCCCACGAGGCCCTCAAAGATATGGCGGATTTCGTCGGCTGTTCCGTTGAAGAAAACCTCATCGTCTGGATCGAAAAGCATCAGAAAGAGATTCTTGCCAAGCTCTAAGCCTATTTCTTTTTTTCATCTCTATATGGTATACTAAAAGCTGTTTTCGTTCTCTTTGTCAGTTTTGAAAAGGGAAAGGAAGCGGCAAGGAGGTATCTCATTGATTCATATGAAGAACATTTCCAAGGTCTATGACAACGGAGCCGTTGCCCTCGACCATGTGAATGTGGATATAGAAAAGGGTGACTTTGTCTTTATCGTCGGTGCCAGCGGCGCGGGCAAGTCTACGTTTATAAAGCTCCTTTTGCGAGAGGAGCTGCCCACGGAGGGGGAGCTTTTCGTGGGGGGCAAGGACGTGGTCCACATGGACCGGGCGGATGTGCCCTATTTGCGCCGCGGTCTCGGTGTCATATTCCAGGACTACCGTCTGCTACCGGATAAGACCATATTTGAAAACGTCGCCTTTGCCATGCAGGTCATCGAGGCGCCCCGGCGCATCATGCAGCGCAGCGTCAACTCGGTGCTGGACGTGGTGGGGCTCCGGGACAAGTATCGCTGCTTCCCCTCCCAGCTATCGGGCGGCGAGCAGCAGCGGGTGGCGATAGCCCGTGCCATCGTCAATGCGCCGGACATCGTCATCGCCGACGAGCCCACGGGCAATCTGGACCCGGAGACGAGCTGGGACATCATGGACATCTTCCGTCGCATCAATGCGGCGGGGACGACCATCGTCATGGCGACCCACGACAAGAACATCGTGGACACGATGCAGAAGCGCGTCATCGCCATAGAGAACGGAAGAATCGTGCGCGATGAGGCGCGGGGAGGCTATGGCTATGAGGCTTAGGACAAGCGAGTATTTCATCCAGGAGGTATTTCGCTCTCTCCGGCGCAACCGCTGGATGGCCTTTGCCTCCATCGGCACCGTCGCCGTCTCGCTCTTCGTCCTGGGCGTATTCCTGACACTCGTCATGAACATGAACCGCCTGGCCTCATCGCTGGAGTCCCAGGTGCAGATCAGCGTCTACCTCAAGGACAATATCAAAAAGGCAGATCGGGAGGATATCGAGGATGATATCCGCCGCATGCAGGGCATCGCCACCGTCGAGTATGTCAGCAAGGACGAGGCAAAGGAACGGCTCTCCGAGCGCCTCGGCGACCAGAAGTATCTCCTCGATGCCCTGGGGGATAAGAACCCGCTGCCGGAGGCCTTCGAGGTCACGGTGACGGAGCCGGACCTCGTGGAGACGGCGGCCAAGTCCATCGAGAAGATGAAGGGCGTCGAGGCGGCGAAATACGGCCAGGACGTGGTGCAGCACCTCTTTGACATCACCCGCCTCATTCGCATCTTCGGCTTCGTGACCATGGTGCTCCTGGCGGGGGCCACCCTCTTCATCATCTCGAACACCATCCGGCTCACCGTCTTTGCCCGGCGCAAGGAGGTGGCCATCATGAAGTACGTGGGAGCGACGGATTGGTTTATCCGCTGGCCCTTCCTGCTGGAGGGCATCGTCATCGGCTTTATCGGTGGGGTTCTCGCGACCATCGCCCTGCGGAGCTTCTATGCGGCCATGGCATCGAAAATCTACAGCACGCTGGCCTTCTTCCCGCTGCTTCCCCAGTACCCCTTTATGAACTACGTCACAATCGCCATCCTGCTCTCCGGCATGATCATCGGCGCCATCGGCTCCACGATCTCGCTGAAGCGCTTCCTCAAGGTTTGAGCGAAAGGAACCCCATGAAGATTCAAAGAAAAGCCATTTTCCTTGCACTTTCGGCGCTCCTCCTGAGCGCCCAGCCCCTGACGGTCTACGCCATAAGCGACGAGGACCGGGCCTCCTACGAAAAGCAAGCCCAGCAAAAGCTGGAGGAGTCGAATGCCGTCCAGTCGAAAATCGACTCCATCTCCGAGCAGAAGCGGGCCATCGACGAGGAGGCAGCTATCGCCATCGCGAACCACAAGGCGGCAAAGGCGGAGCTGGACGAGACGAAGGACAGGATGGAGACGAATGAAAAGCGTCTGACGGTCCTCAAGAAAGACTACAATGAAAAGTCCGACAAGCTGGGCACCCGGGTGCGGGATATCTACATCAACGGGCAGATTTCCTACATCGACGTGCTGTTTGGCGCCAAGGACTTCTCCGACTTCCTCACCCGCATGGATCTTTTGAAGCGCATCATCAAGCAGGACTATGACCTGGTGCAGGTGGTGATGGCGGATAAGGAGGAGATGGAGGCAAAGCAGAAGAGCCTCGCCGCCGACAAGGAGAAGCAGGAGGTCCAGGAGAAGAAGACCCGGGCCTCCCGGCAGAATATGGAGGAAAAGGTCCGCCGTCAGAAGGCCATCATCGAAAAGCTCAAGAGCGACAAGGCGACCATTGACCGGGAGTATGACGAGCTCATGGCGGCCTCGAAGCAGGTCACCCGCATGCTCCAGCAGAGCAGCATGGCAAACATGCCTGTCTCCGGAAGCGGCGCCATGATCTGGCCCATCTCCGGCTCTGTCACCAGCGACTTTGGCTGGCGCACGCACCCCATCACGGGGACGCAGAAATTCCACAGCGGCATCGATATCGGCGGCGACTATGGCATGCCCATCCACGCGGCTCAGAGCGGCACGGTGGAGTACGCGGGCTGGATATCCGGCTACGGCAATGCCGTCATCATCAATCACGGCGGCGGCATCTCGACCCTCTACGGGCACAATGAGTCCCTGGCGGTGAGCGTCGGCGATACGGTGAGCCAGGGCCAGACCATCGCCTACTGCGGCTCCACAGGGAACTCCACCGGGCCCCACTGCCACTTCGAGGTGCGCCAGAATGGAGAGCCCGTCAGCCCATATAGCTATTTGTAAGGGGATGGGAGTAACAATATGTTTATGACAAAGAAGCGGCTGGCGGTCATCGTCGTCTGCACATTTCTTGCCAGCGTCCTCATTACCCTCGGGGGGCTGTGCTTCGCCCTGGGGCTGAATCCTTCCCGGGCAGCGGAGTTCGCCCGGTTCTTCGGGGTACTGCGCCTCGTGGAGAGCCGCTATGTGGACGGGGTCGATGAGACGAAGCTCATAGACGGCGCCATCTCCGGCATGGTCCAGTCCCTCGACGATCCCCACTCCCTCTACATGGACGAGAGCATGTTCGAGGAGCTCCGGGAGCACACGGAGGGGGAATTCGGCGGCATCG
This sequence comes from uncultured Mitsuokella sp., assembly GCA_945877355.1. Lineage (GTDB taxonomy): Bacteria > Bacillota > Negativicutes > Selenomonadales > Selenomonadaceae > AWVT01. Next base: position 6,347 of record CAMCRT010000060.1, read on the forward strand.
GCGTCACCATGGGCTTCAAGGACAAGAAGGTCTTTATCCTCTCTGTCCTGGAGGGGACGCCCGGCGAGGCGGCGGGCCTCCAGGCAGACGATGAGATCGTCGCCGTGGACGGCACACCCGTCACCGACTATCAGCCGGAGGAGGTGGCCCTCCACATCCGCGGGGAGGCGGGCACGAATGTGACCCTCACCATCCACCGGAAGGGGGAGGAGGGGAATCGCGACATCACTGTGACCCGGGCCATGATCCACGTGGAGACGGCAAAGGGTCAGATGATACCGAACACGAACCTCGGCTATATCCGCATCGCTTCCTTTAGCGAGAATACGGGCAAGGAATTTGGCGCGGCCCTCGACGCACTGCAGCAGCAGGGCATGAAGGGGCTCATCATCGACCTTCGTCAAAATGGCGGCGGCCTCATCACCAGCTGTGTGGAGATCGCGAATCGGGTCGTGCCGAAGGGCCCCGTGGTCTCCGTGGTTGAGCGGGACGGCACGAAGCAGGAGTACGACTCGGAGCTGGAGGCGCCAATCTGCCCTATTGTCGTCCTCATCGACGGCAACAGCGCCAGCGCCTCGGAGATCCTAGCCGGCGCCCTCCAGGACACGGGGGCGGCGACCCTCGTCGGCACGAAGTCCTACGGCAAGGGCTCCGTCCAGATGGTCATGCCCCTCTTCCACGATGATGGCGTGAAGCTCACGGTGGCGAAATACTACACGCCAAGCGGCCGGAGCATTGACGGCACGGGCATCGAGCCGGACGTGACGGTGGAGCTCCCGGACAATGCCACGACGGACGTGCAGCTCCTGAAGGCAAAGGAAATTCTCGAGTCGAAAATCGCCCCGTGAGTTTTACAGAGTTACAGCTAGCGAAATTTTATATTCCATTCCTGTGGAATATCGTGTATAATACAAACGTCCACAATAGACGAACACGGAAAGGATTGGATGATTTTGAATTATAAGAGCACCCGGGGAAGCAAGACAGCACTTTCCTCGGCAAAAGCCATCATAAAGGGCATCGCAGAGGACGGGGGCCTTTTCGTCCCCGAGGAGCTGCCCCAGGTCGACGCCGCCTTCATCGAAGGCATTACGGGTCTTTCCTACGACGAGCGGGCCGAGAAGATCCTCGGGCTCTTCCTGACGGACTACACGGCGGAGGAGATCAAGGGCTGTGTCAATCGGGCCTACGCCAGCGGCAAGTTCGACTGCGCGGAGCGGGCACCGCTTCATCCCTTGAAGAACGAAAGCGTTCTGGAGCTCTTCCACGGCCCCACGAGCGCCTTCAAGGACATGGCGCTCCAGCTCCTGCCCCAGCTCATGAGCACGGCCCTCAAGAAGACGGGAGAGAAGGACGATATCCTCATCCTCGTGGCCACCTCCGGCGACACGGGAAAGGCTGCCCTCGAGGGGTTTGCGAATGTGGATAAAATCTCCATCCAGGTATTCTACCCGGAGGGGGGCGTCAGCGATATTCAGCGCCTGCAGATGGTCACCCAGGAGGGCGCTAATACCTGCGTCACAGCGGTGCGGGGCAACTTCGACGATGCCCAGAGCGGCGTCAAGCGCCTCTTTGGCGATGCGGCCCTTGAAAAGAAACTGGAGAAAAAGGGCATCCGCCTCTCCTCGGCCAACTCCATCAACTGGGGACGCCTCGTGCCCCAGGTGGTCTACTACTTCAGTGCCTACGCGGATCTTCTCGCTGCCGGCAAGATAAAGCTCGGCGATGAGGTTAATTTCTCCGTGCCCACAGGCAACTTCGGCAACATTCTCGCCGGCTGGTATGCAAAGCAGATGGGGCTCCCCGTCGGAAAGCTCATCTGCGCATCGAACTCCAACAATGTGCTGACGGACTTCCTGCGCACGGGCCGCTACGACCGGAAGCGGGATTTCTACAAGACCATCACGCCCTCCATGGATATCCTGATCTCCAGCAATCTGGAGAGGCTTCTCTATCACATGACAGGGGACACGGCAAAGGTCGCCTCCTGGATGAAGGAGCTCACAGAGACTGGTGCCTACGACGTGGGCGACCTCCTCGGCGAGATCCAGAATACCTTCTGGGCCGATTGGGCAGACGACGCAGCGACGAAGAGCTGCATCCACGATGTATTCGCCCGAGAGGGCTACGTCCTCGACACCCACACCGCCGTGGCCTACATCGCCTCCGAGTGCTATCGGGAGGAGACGGGCGACAATCGCCCCATGGTGGTCGTCTCCACCGCAAGCCCCTATAAATTCGCCCCGAGCGTCCTCGACGCCCTCGGCGAAAAAGCAGAGGCCGAGCCCTTCGCCCTGCTTGCGGCACTGGAAAAAAAGAGCAACACAAAGGCTCCAATCGGTCTTTCCTCGCTCAAGACAAAGGAAGTACGGCACAAGGGCGTATGCGACAAGGACTCCATGGAGAAAGCGCTCCTGGACTTTGTCGACCGGTAACAATCAGAAGTCAAAGGCGACACGAAAATCTCGTGTCGTCTTTTTTTGTCTCCTGGTGAAGTCATAAAATCCAGTCCCGAAAGCCGTCGCATAGCAGTCAAGGGGAAAAGGACGAAAAATCTATGGGAAATCAATAAAATTTGTATCAAAAAAACTGTGGAAATATATTGACAAATCACTCTTTAATCTATTAGAATGATGCAGGCAGGGCGTAAAAGGACATTTGCCCTAAAAAGAAAGGACGAAAGTATGAATCGACGGGCTCTGTATCACTCCCTCCTTCTGGGAATATTTTCGCTTTCCTTTGGGACAGCCGTGGAGGCGGCTCCGGGGGAGAACCTGGCGGGGGCGGTGAATCGCACGGACTGGACGGAGGCGGCTCAGGCCCAGGAGGAGGCTCGTCAGTCGCTCCAGCGGGAAAGCGAAAGTCTGACCGGGCAAAAGCAGCAGCAAAAGCGCGCCCCTATCCAGGAGGAGAACACCTGGAAGATCCAGTCGGTTGCGCTAGAGGGGGATGTGCCGGGGGGGCTTCGCTGGGCAAGGACGCGGGTCCAGTCCCTGGTGGGCACATCCCTGGGATCAAAGGGGATCGCCGCCTTTGTGGACGGGCTCCAGGAGGAGCTCCTGGCTCGGGGGTTCGTCACAACTCGCGTCACGATCCCGGAGCAAAACCTCCGGAGCGGGAACCTCCGGCTCGTGCTCTCCACCGGCCGCATCGCGTCAATCCGCTGGAAGGACGGAGAGGGACGCGTGTCGCCGAATCTCTTCCCCACGGGGAAGGGGCGCGTGTTGAATCTCCGGGATTTGGAGCAGGGCGTCGACAATCTTCGTCGGCTGACCTACGAGGATGTCACCATGGAGATCGTGCCGGCAGCGGAGGCAGGGTTTTCCGATATAGTCCTGGTGCGAAAGCGCGTCAAGGGGCAGCTCCATGGGAACCTGTCCTTTGATACCTACGGCGATCGCTACGTGGGTAGGAATACCGTCTCCTTCCTTGCGACGGTGGACGACGCCCTCGGCCTCGGGGATCGGTTCTTTGCCTCCTATGGGACGGGAGATCGTCGGGATGTGACGGAGAAGGGGAAGGACATGGTCTCCTTTCGCTGGGAGGTCCCCCTGGGGCGGGATCTTCTGACGGCCTATTACAGTGGCGGCAGCGAGTATCAGACCATCACGCCCTATTTTTTCCTGAAGAGCAATCGCCGTACCTGGGGCATCTCTGATCGCCATCTTATCCGGCGCACCCAGAGCATGAAGTGGTATCTCGACGCCAATCTCTTCATGCTGTCGCGCCACTCCTATCTGGAAAGCCGGCTCTATCCCTCGGCGGATCGCTACGAGCTCCTGCTCCTGCGTCGTCACATGACGCAGCTCACCCTTGGAACGAGCCTCGTTCAGTACGTCCCTGGGGGCGTGCTGACGGGGGCGCTTTCCTATGTGCAGGGCCTTCGGTGGATGATGGCGGATTCCTTTGAGACGGCGGAGGGCGCAACAAATCTCGCCCATTACTTCATGCTGGATACGTCCTATAGCGCGCGGTTCTCCCATAGCCCGCGGCTTCGATACTACGGCGCCTTTCACGCGCAGTATGCGCCCCAGCCTCTGCTGTCTGTTAGCCGCATATCCATCGGTGGCATGTACACGGTGCGGGGCTTTTCCGGCGACGAGACGACCAGTGCCGACAGCGGCTATTACCTTCGCAACGAGCTCGCCTATTCTTTAGGCTCCGGCTGGGAGAGCTATTTGGCCCTCGATGGGGGGCGCGTATCGGACACGACGCTCATCGGCGGGGGAATCGGTCTCCGGCGCATGACGGATCGGCTTTCCTTTGACGTGCTGGTGGGAGCCCCGCTGCGGGCGCCGGAGGGCTTTGACCGGGGCGTCGTGTGTCAGTCCTTTTTGAGCCTGTCCTTTTGATTTGCACCTTGAGAGGGGGGATGCCGCAGAGTATGCGTAGTTTTTCCAGCCAGATCATTTCAGAGATTTCCGAAAGGAGAGTATTCATGAAGAGAAAACAGCGGATTCGTTCCTCGAAGGCCCTGGGCCTTTTGATCGCCACATCCTTCCTCGTGGGCTCACCCCTCGCCTTTGCAGCTGAGACACCGAGCGCCACGGAGCACGTGACGCCAAGCGGTGAGACGGATACGAGTGCCCGCACGGCGGCAAATGGTGCGGACATCGTCGACATCGCCAACCCGAATAATGCGGGCCTCAGCAACAACCTCTACATCGACTTTAACGTGGGGGACAAGGGCCTCGTGCTCAACAATTCACTAGCTGGAGCCCAGACAGCAACGGCCGGCTGGGTGGACGGGAATGCCCATCTCAATAACACGGCACACCTCATCGTCAATGAGGTCACCAGCGACCACGTGACCACCATGGGCGGTGCCATCGAGGTAGGCGGCGATCGGGCCGACGTGCTCGTGGCGAACCCCAGCGGCATCCGGGTGGAAGGCGGCTCCTTCATCAATGTGGGAAACGCCACCCTCACGACGGGTCGTCCGGAGTATGAGACGAACGGGGCCCTGAAGGACGTGCGTGTCGAGCGGGGCAATGTGACGGTCAACGGCGAGCTGGATGCTCGCGGCACAGATCGCCTGAATGTCCTGGCGCGCGCCGTTCAGATAAACGACGCAATCCGCGCAAATGAGGCGCGGGTCGTCACGGGCGCGAACGTCATCGATGCGACGACCTCCGCTGTCACGCCGATCGCGACGGAGAATACGAGTGACTTTGCGCTGGATGTGGCCTCCGTCGGCGGCATGTATGCAGGAAAGATCCTCCTGGTGGGCACGGAGTCCGGTGTCGGCGTCAACCAGAGCGGCACCCTGTCTGCCGATGATATCGCCATCGACGAGGCGGGCAATATCTACCACACGGGCAGCACCGCGGCGAAGAACCTCGCCATCACGTCGAAGGATTCCGTCACCGTCAAGGCCGGTACACTGCAGGGAGAGGATTCGCTGCGGGTAAAGGCAGACGGCAACATCGACATCGCAGGCGTCGTCAATACAGCCAGCGACCGCTCCGACACCTATGCCATGGTGGCAAAGCGCGTCTCTGCGAACCGCTCCTCCGAGAGCGCAAAGAGCGTATTCCGCGGCGCGACGGTCACAGGCGGCGACACGCTCCTCACCGCGGGCGGCAATGTAAATCTCACGGGCACAGCCATGAAGGCGGACGCGCTCGCCATCTCCGCAGGAAAGAACCTGACGATGGATGCCGGGCTCACCACCTATTCGGAAAAGAGTGCAGTCAACCAGTCAAAGGGCTCCTGGCATCACAATGTGGCGGATGCCACGGAAAAGACAAGCGCGACCGTCACGACGGCTGATGTGAAGAACAACCTCGCCCTCTATGCAGGCGGCGACATGAATCTCTATGGCGCGTCTCTCAACGCAAAGGACATTGCAGCTGAGGCAAAGGGAGCCCTTTCCGCTGGGAATGTCACGACGACGGACGTGACGGAGCAGCACATCGACATCGCAAAGGAAGGGGCAGGTCTCCTCACTGGCAAGACGGACATCGTCAAGAAGACGGATACGCTCTACAAGGGCAGCCTTCAGAGCGAGGACAGCCTCAGTCTCAAGGGCGCGGCAGTCGTCCTCACCGGTATAAATGCCACGGCAAAGGATATCGGCATCGAGGCGGGCAGCCTCAAGGTGGCAGCGGATACGACGGCGAGCACCGTCTCCGACCACGCGGCCTACAAGCGCTGGGGCGGCATTGCCGGCAAGGACTCCCACACTGTCGATACGGCTGACCGCACGAGCGTCGGCGCGAATGTGGCAGGGGATACCGTCACGCTGAATGTGGCAGGCTCGACGGATATCATCGGCAGCCGCCTCGTGGGCACCCGCAGGGCGAGCCTCGTGAGCGGCAGTGCGCTTACCGTCCGGGAGGCCATCGAGCGCAGCGAGGCTCGGAGCTTTGACCGCACGGGCACAGCTTTCAACATCACGAAGGCACAAACGCTGAACGCCAGCACAAAGGATGAAGTGAAGGAAAGTAGCGTCGAGAGCACGACAAACCTCTTCGTGGAGACAGGGGACTTCACTCTCTCCGGCAGCAAGCTCTCTGGCGGCGATAGCGTCTCCATCGATGCGACGAACATTGAGACGAAAGCTGCCCAGGGCAAGGAGACGACGGTTAACGAATCCTTTGGCTGGGAAAAGAATGCGAAGGTCGATGTCGATCTTGAGAACAAGAAGGCGACGGTCACGGCTTCCCTCGGCACGGTGAAGACGACAGAGTCCAAGACGGAAAACAATCTCTCCGCCACTGAAATCACGGGCAAGGAAGTGGAACTCACCGGTGAACATGCAAAGCTCTCCGGAACGAAGGTCACGGGCGATACGGTCGCCATCACGGCGGACGATGTGACGCTGGACACTGCGAAGGCAGAGGACACGAGCACTGCCTCCACGACGAAGGCCGGGGCGACCCTCACCCTCGTGGGCAAGGAAAAGGCCCTCTCTGGCAGCCTGGAGCTCTCCGGCTCGAATAATACGACCCAGGAGAACAAAGACGTGCTCCAGAAGACGGAGGTCACCGGCTCTGATGTCCGCATCGCAGGAAAGGACAGCGTGACCCTCGAGGGCGCAGCCGTCAAGGGTGATACGGTCTCCCTTTCGGGCGGCACAGTGGCCATCGGTGATGCAAAGACAGATAGCCAGACCGTCACAAAGGAGCGCAAGGGCAGCGCAACTCTCTCCGGCGGGTATGATAATGGCACCTGGTCCGCAGAAATCGCTGGCAGCGGCGAGGGCACGACGGATACGAAGAATGCCTCCACGTCGGTGGCAAGCGAGCTTACGGGTGGTAAGATCACCGTCCAGGGCGACAGCGTCACGGATATCGGCACGAAGTATGCGGGAAGCTCCGTCTCCATCGAGGCGAAGGGCGACTACACGGCAAAGGCCGCAGCCGACACCACCTCGGAGAAAAAGACCACGGGCGGTGCATCCCTTTCCCTCTCCGGCTCCACCAGCGATATGACCTCCTTCTCTCTGACGGGGACAATTTCTGCCAATGGCGGCAGTGATAAGGCGACCTCCTCGAAGGAGAGCGCAACGCAGCTTTCGGCAGATGATGTTTCCATCACCTCCGGTGGCAAGCTTGACGGCACATTTGCCATCACCGGCAAGAATGTGGCCCTCTCCGGCAGCGATGTCCATCTGGGCACCACCGTGGAGGAGAGCGAGAGCAAGAATATCTCTGGCTCCGGCAGCGTCACGGTCTCCGGCACGGTGACGACCACAGGGACGGCGACGGTCGATTCCTTCGGCGTCAGTGGCAAGGGCGCTTACGAGCATGCGACGAACCACCAGGAGACGGGCAGCACCATCTCCAGTGGCAATCTCTCCATCGTCTCCACCGGTGACATCACCGGCGAGGGGACGAAGCTGACGGCGGACAAGCTCGAGACCCGCGCCGACGGCAATATCACCTTCGATGTGGCAGACGCAAAGCAGACGAGTGTCGCCATCAATGGGGAAGGCTCCCTCTCCGGCGGTGTCAAGGACGGCAAGGTCTCCATCAATAAGCTCCCCTTGAGCGGTAGCGGAAGCGTGGATGTCCAGAGCAAAGAGAGCGAGACTCTTTCCTCCATCTCTGGCAGCAGCGTCGATCTCCAGGCCGGCGGCGATATGGCTCTTTCCAGCAATGTCAAAGGCGATACCACCAGCCTTCAGGCCAGCGGCGATGTGACTTTCGATGGGGCTACCAGCAAGGAATTCGGCCTCAAGGTTGTCGGTGCCGTCGATGTCTCCGGCACGCCGGTGAAGCTCACGGGCCAGGAGACGAAGGACGACCTGAAGAAGATCGTCAAGGACGACTGGGATAACAACACGACCCTCGGCCTCACCATCGGCAAGACTGGCGGCGAAGTCTCCTACAAGAATGCGAAGGAGACGACAAAGGCTGAGGTCGCAGGCGATACCCTCACCATCGCAAGTGGCACGGGCACGCCCGTCGTCTATGCAACGACCATTGAGACGAATGGGCTCACCCCGGTATTCACCCAGGGAGACCTCACGGCGGACTACA